>NZ_JACJRC010000016.1 GCF_014697025.1 Alkalinema sp. FACHB-956
GCCGCTAAGGCTACTTTGGCTTTGAAGTCGGCGCTGTATTGTTTGCGTTTATTGCCCATGAAATACTCCTATCACAGTTTGAGTTTTCAGAGCTTAACTACCTGTCCAGTTTTTGGGGTCCACCGTACCTCTCGAGCGATCGAAATACAAAAACCGGGGTTCTTTGCACACTCTCAATTTTTAAAAGCCCCTAGAAGAACCCCGGTTTTTAGTCCTCACGAGCGATCGATTACACTAGAACTAAGCACAACGGTCATCCCAATGGTTCCTAACTCCCTGCGGTGGACAACTCGCGATCTGGATGTCATGCCCGACGATGGCGGCTGGAAACGCTATGAAATTATCGATGGAGAATTGTTTGTGACCCGCGCCCCCCACATCCGCCACCAAGCCTCAGGTGGCCACATCTATGTAGAATTGGCAATCTGGTCAAGAACAACCCAACTGGGGGAACCCTTTCAAACTCCAGGCGTTATTTTCACCCCGACTGATGCCGTTATTCCGGATGTGGTTTGGATTAGTCGAAACCGCCTCGCGAATGGCGTGGATGAAGCCGGTCACCTGGTGGTCGCGCCTGAGCTGATGGTTGAAATTCTGTCCCCCGGTGCCATCAACGAGCAGCGCGATCGGGAAGTCAAACTCAAGCTGTACTCCCGCCACGGTGTGCAGGAATATTGGATCGTCAACTGGCAACTCAAAACCCTAGAAATCTATCGCCGCACCAACGCCCAACTCCAACTGGTCACCACCCTCCTCGAATCCGACACCCTCACCTCCCCCCTACTACCGGGATTCAGCACCGCGATCGCTCAGATTTTTACCTAGCCCCTGCTAACAAAAACCGGGATTCTATTAGTAATCTAATTCTTCGAAGCATAATTTAAGAATCCCGGTTTTTAGGTCAAATTCTCCTACTTCCCATTGCTGCCCATGGTTCTCCAGCCCTTTGCCCGCAACCAGCCGATTCCTCCCTTAGAAAGCGGCGATCGCTTAACCCGTGCAGAATTCGAGCGTCGCTATGAAGCAACCCCCGAAAAATTTAAAGCCGAACTGATTGAAGGAGTGGTTTACGTGGCATCCCCGGTTAGAGTCTTCCATGGAACCCCCCATGCGGCCTTAATCGGGTGGTTAACCGTGTATTGGGCTGCAACCCCTGGCGTCAGCGTGGCAGATAACACCACCACCCGACTGGACATGGACAATGAACCCCAACCAGATGCCTTACTGCGCATTGAAACCGGGGGGAGTTCCACCATTAGTAACGATGGCTACATTGAAGGGGCACCGGAACTCATCGCCGAAATTGCGGCCAGTAGTGCTGCGATCGATCTGGGAGCCAAGCAAAACGCCTATCGTCGCAATGGAGTTCAGGAATATCTCGTCTGGCAAACCTTTGAAAATCGTTTAAGTTGGTTCCGCTTGCAGGATGAGGAATTTGTGTTGGTGGAACCGGATGCCGATGGCATTATTCGCAGTCGTGTGTTTCCAGGATTATGGTTAGCAATGCCTGCGCTCTTGGATGGCAACATTGCTGAAGTTCTCAAGGTACTGCACCAGGGGCTCGCGGATCCCAGCCATCAAGCCTTTGTTCAGCAGTTGGCTAAGCGATAAATCCTCAAACAAAAACCGGGGTTCTCTCACACTCCCAAATTTTTAGAAGCACCCAGAAGAACCCCGGTTTTTAAGCCTTCATCGATCGCGCTACGGCACAAACTTCTTAAAGGCCAGCGTTACATTGTGACCGCCGAATCCAAAGGAATTCGACAGCGCCACATCCACGACCTGTTCCCGGCTTTCGTTTGCAACGTAATCCAAATCGCAGCCCTCGTCAGGGTTGTCTAAGTTGATCGTCGGTGGCACCCGATCGTTCGCGATCGCCATCACACTGGCCACCGCCTCAATCCCCCCCGCACCGCCGAGCAAGTGCCCGGTCATCGACTTGGTGGAACTCACCGTAATCTTGTAGGCATGATCGCCCAGCGCCAACTTAATCGCAGCGGTTTCGTTGGGGTCATTAATCGGCGTACTGGTGCCGTGGGCATTGATGTAACTGACCGACTCCGGCAACAAATCCGCATCCTTCAGCGCCAGGGAAATCGCCCGAGCCGCATCCTTCCCACCGGGCGTTTGACCCGTCATGTGGTAGGCATCACAGGTGGCACCGTAGCCCACCAGTTCCGCGTAAATTCTGGCACCCCGCGCGATCGCGTGTTCCATTTCCTCAATCACAAGGATCCCCGATCCTTCCCCTAGAACAAAGCCATTGCGATCGCGATCGAAGGGGCGGCTAGCATGGGTCGGGTCATCATTGCGGCTGGTGCAGGCCGCCTTACAAGCCACAAAGCCCGCCACCGACAAAGGCGTTACCGCCGCTTCCGTCCCGCCACAAATCATCGCCTGGGCATAGCCGCCGCGCACAATCCGGAACGCATCCCCGATCGCATTGGAACCCGCCGCACAGGCTGTTACAGAGCAGGAGTTTGGCCCTTTCGCACCCAACTGAATTGCCGTCACCCCGGCTGCCATATTAGCAATCATCATGGGAATCATGAACGGGCTACAGCGATCGGGCCCTTTAGTGCGATAGACCTCATGCTGATCCTCCAGCACCTTGAGGCCACCGATCCCTGTCCCAATCAGCACCCCGATTTGCTCGGCATTCAGTTCATTAATTTCTAACTTGGCATCGGCAACTGCCTGCTTACTGGCCGCCACCGCAAACTGAACAAAGCGATCCATGCGTTTCGCCTCTTTGGGCGGCATATACGCACTGGGGTCGAAGTTCTTCACTTCCGCTGCAATCCGACAGTCGTGAGCGGCAGCATCAAACAACGTGATTGGCCCAATGCCATTCCGACCCGCCATCAATCCGTCCCAATACTCGTTCAAAGTATTGCCGATCGGCGTAATTGCACCGAGACCTGTGACTACAACGCGCTTATATCCAGGATTTGCCATGATTTACAGTTCAAAGGTGAGGTCAAAAGTTCTGAGTCTTGAAGCTTGAGTCTTGAGCCAGAGTCAGAACTGAAAACCCAAAACCCAGAACCCGAAACTTTAACAATTAAGCAGACTTCTCTTTGATAAAGTCCACAGCCGCTTGGACGGTCGCAATGCTTTCCGCAGCTTCATCGGGAATTTCGATGTCGAACTCTTCTTCCAAAGCCATCACAAGTTCAACGGTATCCAGGGAATCTGCACCGAGGTCATTTTGGAAGCTGGCTTCAGGGACAACCTTGTCCGCTTCCACGCTGAGTTGATCCACCACGATGCCTTTTACTTTTTCAAAGATTTCAGTCTCAGTCATAACCTTCCTCAATTGTTTGCAGCCACTAATAGCAGCAATGCTCTCCTACAGAGACTTCATTATTCCATGAATTGGGATCTTGGAAGGGAGGAGGCCGGTTTGAGCCCAGGAAATTTTGCAATTAGCAACCTGTTGCGATCGCCCAGAAAGGCCGAGCCGCCGCAATGGAAGGTGCAAAAGCCCCGAGTTTCCCGAAGCGCTAGTCTGTTGCCCCAGCCGTGACCGATCGTAGGCGACTCCGTTAACTTTGGGCAACTCCGTTAACTCTGCATGATTCCTGCTGCACGATTCACTTTGCACGGAACTTTGCACAATTAACTCTGCACAAACGGGGTCACGAGTGCTAAGTCTGGACGCAGTATCCGCGCATCTCGCAAGTAGGGATGGTAGATTTTTTGGGCGGGATCGGGGGTGTTGAAATGCAGCAACAACCGAATACAACGCTCCAAGCTACCCGCCACATACATGTGCTGAAAATCCATCAGAGGAACCTGATCCCAGCCGGGACGTTTCCGGGCGATCGCCGCTGGAAAAATAGCATCTAGATCCCGAGTCACGGAGAACGTTACGCTAACCACTTCCGACAAATCCAGCGGATTTCGGGACTCTAGTTCATCCAATAACTCTGTCACTGCCTCTGCGATCGCGTCTTTCGTATTTTCAGTGACGGTGATTGCGCCCCGAATTGCTCGAACTCGCCAGTGCACGTTAGGTATCCTCCGGGTGTGAAATGAGGTGAGCAAACTAATCATAGGAGATCTGGACACAACAGCCTCCCGGAGAACCGTCGCAAAATCGTAGAGGAACCTAGGATGATGGGATCCGGGAATTTTCGTAGAACCGGTCTATTCCAGTCGTCGTCGGGGATTGTCACCCCTGGGATCCCCCTGATAAATCCCCGCTACCAGACTAGCTAGGGAGAACCGCCTTTGCCAACCACGATCGGCCCTATTTTGTAGAAACAGTTTATTCCCACGCCCAACGCTTTACGGAATTTTGATGTCTCCCTGTGAGACTTCCCTCCAACCACTGGGGATGAATGGGTCGGTCATTAGGCTAGCGTGACAGGCCAGGTTGACAGACTAGCGTGACAGGCCAGGTTGACAGACTAGCGTGACAGGCCAGGTCACGGACGGTACAACCAGAGCGGCATACCCTGGGTTTCCAACTCAAACTCCAGCCAGTTGATCCCCGTTTGCAGGGCAGGTACCTTGGCCCAGGGTTGCAGGCGCGATCGGCTCCCCGTGACTCGACTCAGCAAGGGCTTGGGTTCCTCAAACCGAAAGACCTTGGCTTTGTCCGGATCTAGCCCTGCCAGTTCCGCAGCCCAGCGGCGAGCATCTTCCTCCGTTCCGAGGCGATCGATCAGTCCCAGCTTCAGCGCCTGCTCACCGGTAAAAATGCGACCATCGGCGAACTGCTTCACAGCATCCGGTTCCAACTTGCGGCCCTCCGCCACCACCTGAACAAATTGTTCATAGCTGGTGTCGATCAAGTCCTGGAGAATCTGCTGTTCTGGCTCCGTCAATTCCCGATCGAAGGAAAGGATATCTTTATACGGCCCCGATTTAATCACCTTAAAGGACACACCAACCCGATCGAGCAGGCGTTCCAGGTTATTGCCCCGCAGAATGACGCCAATGCTGCCCGTAATGGTGCCGGGGTTGGCCATGATGTGCTGGGCCGCCACCCCAATGAACACGCCACCCGACGCAGAAATATTGCCAAAACTCGCCACCACCTTACAGCCCTTGTCCTGGAGCCGTTTAAGGGCGCTGTAGATTTCGTAGGAGTCGCCCACGGTGCCGCCGGGACTGTCGATCCGCAGCAGCAACACCGGAAATTTGCGCTCCTCCACCTCTTTCAGCGCCTCCAGTACCCGCTTGCGGGTGCCACTGGCGATCGCGCCTTGAACTTCAATGCGAGCAATTTGTTTTTTGTAGCGGGGACGAAATGGAAACATGATTTGTGGGAGGTTGAGAGGGCCTAAGATGCAGTCAATGGTGTGAAATGGGTGTGAAAGCTATGGATTGGAAGCCAGAGCGTAGAATCCAGAGTGCGCAGTAAACGCCATCCAGTCAACCCACATCGGGCAACCCGATCGAGCGAATTGAAGGATTTCTCTGCTTCACACCCTATACAAATACTTTACACAACTACATAATTTAACTAATCCTTCCACGCTCTTAACCTTGCCATGCTGTCAAAGCTTTCCCAGGGGAAATCCATTTCGGCGCTGCTGTTGATTGCTCCCTTCTTCTTTTGGGGCACGGCTATGGTCGCCATGAAGGGCGCGATCGCCGATACCACGCCGTTTTTCCTAGCGGGATTTCGTCTTGTTCCGGCGGGCTGTTTAGTGTTACTAGCGGCCTTCCTGAGTCGCCGAGAACAGCCGAAAACCTGGCAGGCTTGGCTGTGGATCAGCCTGTTTGCCCTCGTGGATGGCACCCTCTTTCAGGGGTTTCTGGCCCAGGGCTTGACCCGTACGGGAGCTGGATTGGGGTCGGTGATGATTGACTCCCAACCCTTGGCCGTGGCGCTGCTGGCTTGGATTTTGTTTGGTGAAAAGATTGGTTTGATCGGCGCGATCGGGCTGCTCCTCGGGGTCGTGGGCATTAGCTTGCTGGGCTTACCCCAGGAATGGATTAGCCAGTGGGTGGATCCTGCTGCCTGGGGGGCAACGAGTTTCAGTTTTGTGCCCCTAGATCTGATCAGTAGCCTGTTTGATAACGGCCAATGGCTAATGCTGATGGCGGCCCTGTCCATGGCGATCGGGACGGTGATGGTGCGCTACGTTTCTCGTTACGTGGATCCGGTGGTTGCAACGGGGTGGCATATGATCCTAGGTGGACTGCCGCTGTTTCTGCTCTCCGATTGGCTGGAAACTGGCCAATGGACGGCCTTAACCTCTACCGATTGGCTAGCCTTGGGCTATTCCACGATCTTTGGCAGTGCCCTGTCCTACGGTTTGTTTTTCTACTTTGCCTCCCAAGGGAATTTAACAAGCCTCAGTTCCCTGACGTTTTTAACCCCTGTTTTTGCCCTGACCTTTGGTAATTTCTTCCTAGCTGAAAATTTAGAACCCTACCAGTGGCTAGGGGTTGCCCTCACCCTAGTCAGCATTTACGCAATCAATCAGCGGGATGTCCTCACCGCCAAGCTCTGGCCCACGGGGGATACCCCAGATTCCTCGCAGGCTTTAACCAATTCAGTGGCCGATCGCCCAGAGGGAAGCACCATGGCCACGGTGGCCGTAGGCTTGGCCGACGATCGGGGCTCTGAATCCTAAAATTTCTGCACCGTAACCGGACTGGGAAGTTAGGATTGAACCAAGTTTGTGCAATCTGAAGAGTATTAAGACTTCTCTGAGCAAAATTGAACGTTATGGCTTCTCGCTGCCCAAAATGGTTTTGGATTGCCTGTTTGACGGGGATCAGTTGGTGGATCCCGGTTTCAGTCCTGTCCGCTACCGCCCAGAGCGCTGCACCATCGGCCCCAGCTACCCAACCCGCAGCCGAGAAATCTGCCAAGAAATCTGCCGAGAAGTCTACGGAAAAACCAACCCCACCCTCAGCTCAATCCAAGACTGAAAAATCCAGCAAACCACCCACCAAACCTTCCCTGAAAAGGCTACTCGTGCCAGGGGTGATGGGCCTCTCCGTTGTGGGTGTGGGCGTGGGGACTGTCGTATTAATTTTGCGGCGATCGGCGATCGGGCAACCGTCCCAGCAAACCCGACCACTAGGAACCTCAACCGCTCCAGCCCCCCAAGCCTACATTCCCCTAGCACAACGAGCAGCAGCAACCACTCCTCCCGCCGCCGTCGAACCCACCGTTCAACCCACCGTCGAACCTGCCGTCGAACCCACTGGTAAACCCACCGTCGAATCCACAGCAGGTGCAACTCCCACAGCAGCCCCAGAGACAAACCATCCGATCGAGCCCCCCACCCTAGAGTCCCCCACTCCCCAATTTCCAATCTCCACTCCCCAATCTCCACTCCCTACTCCCCAATCTCCACTCCCCACCCACCCCACTCCCCCTCTCCGCCTCAGCAAACACAACATCGTTGATACCCTCCTCCAAGAACTCCAACAATGCGATCCCCAAAAGCGTCAAAAAATTATTTGGGAATTGGGCCAACGGGGAGATAGTCGAGCGGTGCAACCCCTCGTGGATCTGCTGTTGGACTCAGATTCTCGGCAGCAGAGTTTAATCCTGTCGGCCCTCTCGGAAATTGGCACCCGCACCCTCAAGCCCATGAGCCGAGCCTTGGCACTGTCTTTACAGAATGAAAATGCCGATGTGCGGAAGAATGCCATTCGGGATGTCACGCGCATCTATGACCTAGTGGCTCAGATTAGCCAACTCCTCCATAGCGCAGCAGAGGATCCGGATACAGAGGTGCAGGCAACGGCTCAATGGGCCTTAGGGAAAGTCAATCGGATTAAAGCTGCCCCGCCAGAATCCCTTAATTAACCCTCAAAATAATCGTCCAAGCCTCACTGACTCGGCTTTTCTTCCCTAGGGTTCTCCCAACGGAGAGCGACATGGGATACTAACGACGTTAAGCCTTTGGAGAGATGGACTAGGGTATGCGATCGCTCAAACTGTTGTTTGTTTCAACCTCGGTGGGGGCCCTGGGCTCCGGATTGGGAGGGGGCGTGGAACTGACGCTACGCAATTTAGCGATCGCCCTTCATCAGCGTGGCCATTCCGTCACGGTTGTTGCCCCCGATGGCTCAAAACTAGAAAGTTTTTCGCTGGTTGAAATCGTCGGGAATTTGCAAACGACGGCCCAAAGCCAAGGTCGAGAAGCGCCGATTACCATGCCCAGCAATCCCGTCATCGGCAACCTGTGGAGCTATGTGCGGCAAGTTCAGTCCTGCTATGACCTGATTCTCAACTTTGCCTACGACTGGCTACCGTTTTACCTGACGCCCTTTTTTACGACCCCGATCGCCCATTTGGTCAGCATGGGATCCCTCTCAGATGCCATGGATCAAGCCATTCTGGACGTGGCAGACTCCTTCCCCAACACGATCGCGGTGCACAGCCATGCCCAAGCGCAAACCTTTGAAATGGGGTTTACCTACTTCAATCTGCAAAATGGGTTAGATCTCTCCCAATACCAGTTTTGTTTAGAGGCTGGCGACTTTCTGGCCTGGGTCGGGCGGATCGCACCGGAGAAAGGGCTGGAGGATGCCGTACAAGCAGCGGCCCAGACGGGACTTCCCCTGAAAATTTTTGGGGTGATTCAGGATGCCGCCTACTGGCAACAAATCCAAACCGACTATCCCCAGGCGGCCATGGAATGGATGGGATTTTTGTCTACCCAGGAATTGCAGAAAGCCCTAGGCCCTGCCCAAGCCCTCCTGATGACGCCCAAATGGGTGGAAGCCTTTGGCAACGTCGCGATCGAAGCCTTGGCCTGCGGGGTCCCCGTAATTGCCTACCGCCGGGGCGGGCCAGCGGAAATTATCCAATCGGGTTACAGCGGATGGTTGGTGGAACCCGACTCCGTGGAGGAACTGGTGCAAGCCATTCACAAAATTCCCCAAATCTCTCGCACCATTTGCCACCGAGAAGCCGAAATGCATTATTCCCTGGCGGCCTTGGGCGATCGGGCGGAGGCTTGGTTTAAGCTGATTCTGCAAAATGAAGCGATCGACTAGTGGGTTCTCTCGCGTCGTTCTGACAGGAATCAGGGACAATGAATGCCAAGAATTTCGTATGAGAGATTTTGAATGCGTCCGTGCTGTTTCCCGACTCCGCTTAAACCGGGTGATTCACTGTGTGCGATCGCGCCTAGTGGTGCCCTTCGAGAACAAACAGCCTTTCACCAAGGGCTAGAAATTTGGCAGGCACGGGGCTACCAGGTGGATGTGCTTCCCGGCTATGACGATCGCTGGGGCTACCTGGCAGGCACTGACAAAGCCCGCTGTCAGCAGTTAGCGACGGCCTTGGCCAACCCAGACTATCGGGCCGTTCTCTGTGTGCGGGGGGGCTGGGGCGGGGCACGCCTCTTGGAAACCTGGCAGGCCACCTGGGGAGATTTGATTATGGCTGAGCCGAAGTGGTTAGTGGGCTTTTCCGATATCACCAGTTTGCTGTGGGCCTTGAGTCTACAGGGCATCAGCGGCGTCCATGGCCCCTTACTAACAACGATCGCCCAAGAGCCGGGGTGGTCATTGCTACACTTATTCGATCTCGTGGAAGGTCGTGCCCTGGAACCCTTACAGGGCAAAGGCTGGGGTGGAGGCATTGCATCCGGGTTACTGCTTCCGGCCAATTTGACCGTGGCAACCCATCTGCTCAATACGGCTTACCAACCGGATTTACAGGGCATTATTCTGGCGCTGGAGGATGTGGGAGAAGCCCCCTATCGCCTCGATCGCATGTTGACCCAGTGGCGCATGACGGGAGCCTTGCGGCAAGTGGCGGGGATTGCCCTTGGTCGATTCAGCCTCTGTGATGCCCCCAGTCACATTCCCAGTTTTACCGTGGAAGAAGTGTTGCGCGATCGCTTAGGGGATCTTGGCATTCCGATCGTGGCGGATTTGCCCTTTGGCCATGAAGGTACGAATATCGCGTTGCCGGTTGGAGTTCCGGTGACGCTAGATGGCGATCGGGGCGCTCTTTACTTCGCTGAAGCCGAATGACCGATGCCTGATTGGGCGCTGGATTGACAAGCGTCACCAGGAATCGTAAAACTTTGCCATGCAGAGCTGGAGAGCTATGTTACATTGACAGCACTATTTCGGACAGCGCCATTTGGAAGTTAGTCCCTGTTTTAGGTCTGTGGAGTGCGATCGATGGAATCTTGCTTGCAGTTGCTTTGGCGAACGCTCCGGTGGCCTCCTAGGGTTGCAGGAAAGCTGGGGGTCTACCGTATTTTGATTGTGACGTTGATTCTGGGAACAGCTTTGCCCACCCAGGCTCAATCGATTCTGAATATGGTGATGGGAGAAACGCAGGATGCGCTCCCACCCCCCCCAGGGTTTACGGGTTCTGCTCCAGGCAGTTCCACGCCTGCTAGTGCCCCTACTCCTAGTGCCCCTGCTCCTAGTGCCCCTAGTAATTTTGTCGTCGTTCCCCCGACGGGCATTCCCCCCATGGGCACTGTTGCACAGGCCAATCCGGCAGCCCGTGCCCTCACACCGGCTTATCGAATTTTGGTGGACGATCGTGCCATCAGCCTAGCGCAAGCGAAACAGATTGAACCCCAAGCCTTCATCACCACGATCGGGGGGCAGCAATGGATTCAAGTGGGAGCCTTTAGTACCCAAAATGCGGCGTTCCAGCAAGTGCAGCGTTTTGCGAAGCAGGGGATTTCCACGCGCGTAATCGGGGCAAATGATTCACCACAGCGTCCGCCAAACTCGCAAACGACAATGCCCACGGGCTACTATGTGGTGGTTCCAGTCGCCATTGATCAAGTTAATCCAGTGGCGCGGCGGTTGGTTAATCTGGGCGTTTCAGCGCAGTATACCCAGTTGCGGGATAAACCCTTGGGTTTGCATTTTTCGATCGGAACCTATGCCGATCGAAAAACCGCTGAACAACTCAGTGATTATCTCCGGAGTGATGGAGAGTTGGATGCCCGGGTGTTCTATCAACCTTAGGGCCAGTAATGTTGAATTTTGGTACCCAGATATACCCTAGATCACTTGTCCCAGCATCCAGCCGGAGGCCAGCCCAATCCAAGCAGTTACGGTCATGATGACGGTTGATAGTTTTTCTCCGTAGCGCGCGGATTGCAGATCAATGCGGGCCAAGGCTTCACAGGCCAACAGCATAAACACGGGCAAAAAGAGTTTGAACCAGTTCAGCAAAATGGATGCCATGGCTGCCAGTCCCACCAAAGTGGTAAATGCAACGGCATCGGATTCAAAGCGTCCATTCAGGAACCGTCCAATATTGGTGAGCGGATGGACGAAGAAAACGGCGAGAACCAGCGCCCAAACAGCCGCAATCCAAAAACTGGTCGGGGGATCGGCGGTTTCGGTTAAAAATTTACCAAAGGCCGTGTAGGCACCGAGGAGCAGAAAAACAGCCCCCCATGGAGATTGTTTGAATTGTGCCATTGAAGAAATCCCCGTTGTTTGAATGGACAGTTCCGACAAAAACGCTCGATCGCCGGTAATGATTATGGCATCACCAGCGATCGAGCGTTGTCCATGGGAGAGGAAATTAAAATTCGAGGCAATTAAACGGGTTGCGATTGGAGTCTGAATAACCGTTAAGCGCTGCTAGAACTTCTCGCCCACTGAAATCATGCGGACTTCTCCGTTGCGGCGAATGGTGGCCACTGCGCCATTGGTATCGACCAATGTCCAACCGCTAGAACCAATGTTTTCTCCAATCCCTACGGTTTGCGTCACGCCATTCGATCGGAAGATTCCGCCGGTACCTCCGGCAGCTCCAATAAATTCCCGTTGCGGCGCAGGGGCCGCCGCGGGGCGGTTCGCAGGGGCGGCCCCGGCACGGTTGGCCGATGCTCCTACGGCTCCCACGGACGCCACAGAGGATCCAACTGGAGCCCCATTGGGCGCAAAGCGATTGACCAGGGCCGTTAAGCGATCGAGCACTTGGTTTAACTCATTGCGAGTGGCATCGGGAGCAGCATTGGGAGCCGTGGGTAAGCCTGCATTGCCTGGAGCCTTGCCATTCATCGCGGCAGGTTTTGGCAAAAGCACACCAGAAGTGGAACCCAGCCCACTCGGGTTACCCGACACAGGGGTTCCCGGCACCACGACCTTAGGCACTCCCGCAACGACTCCATTGGCGGCTCCGTTGGGCGCAGGGCCGAGGGCAACAGAGGATGCGGAGCCAGAAGACTGGGCCACTTTTTGTTCAATGGATTCCAGCGATCGGCCTAGGTAATCTGCAAATTTTTGATCAGCGGGACTGACGGTGGGCACAGTGGCCACAGGTTGGGTCGGTGCAGGCGGTTGACTCAGCGCTTGGATGACGCGGCTCAACACCCCTTGGCTCGCCAACCAAATCATGACAGCGGCAAGGGCGGAGGAAGCCCCCACAAACATCAATAGCTTTTCTGCTAAGCCATAGGATGCCTTGCGTTGTTCCTGGCGAGCCAACTCTGTCGGGGCGGCGGGCAATTCCAAAGATTCATTAAAATTGGCAACGGCGGGGACGATGGGTTCCTCTGGGCGAGCCATCACCAAGCCGGGACGGGAGGCCACAAAGGCTGCTAAATCCAAATTCAGAGCCGATTTAGCCGGTTCCGCCACTTTGACAGAATCGGTCGGGGGCAATAAACTGCCGTCTAAAATTTGATCGACATCTCCAAACAACTCGTCCATCAAGTTGTTGGCATAGATAGAGGACGGTGGAGACGACCGATCGGCAACCTGTTGTGTTTCAACGGGAGCCTCTAAATCTGCGTTCCATGACTGTTCCAGGAGGATGTGATCATTCTTAAGATCGTGTGACATAGCGGTTCCACCAACCCATTCCGTCGGATTGACTCCAATAGATGCTTAGCAGTCTACTCGAAAAATCAAAAAACGCTACATATAATGTGGGACTTTTCTCAAAATCTGCCTTCAGGGCGATCGAACCGTCAGATATAGCGGTTTTCCTCCGTGGAGGGGCTTGAGGGAAATGTGCCAATTTCCCAAGTGGCTGTTGAGCCAAAATGTTGCCTGATCCGCTAGCTTGGGAAAGGTTGGCATCGGCTAGGCGCTTGAATTTGGGAAACGGTAGATTGGGAGAACAATAGGTTCAGCTTTGGAAACCGGGGAGGTGGCGGATGAGTTACATCATGGTGGACGTGGAAGCGGATGGCCCTATTCCAGGGGATTATTCGATGGTTGCTTTAGGCGCGATCGTGGTGGAGCCGTCCCTCAGCCAGACCTTTTATGCAGAACTCAAACCGATTTCCGATCGGTGGATTCCGGAGGCGCTCCAAGTGAGTCAGTTTACCCGTGAAGCAACCCTTCTGTTTGAGGAACCGCAGAGTGTGATGGAACGCTTTGCCCAGTGGGTGGATTCTGTAAGTATTGGCCGTGCTTTTTTTATTTCCGACAATAACGGGTTTGATTGGCAGTTTGTGAATTGGTATTTCCATCACTTTTGCGGGAGGAATCCCTTTGGCCATAGTTCAACGAACCTGGGTTCACTCTACAAGGGGTTAATGAAAGATGCATTTGTGAATTTTAAACATCTTCGCAAAACGAGTCATACGCACAATGCATTGGATGATGCGAGGGGAAACGCTGAAGCCCTCTTACAGATGAAGACGGAGTTAGGTTTGAAGATTAGCCTGAAGTGATAGTAGACAAAGGTGTAAACGGTCTTTTGGTGTAAACGGTCTTTTGATGTAAACGGTCTTTTGGTGTAAACGGTCTCTTTAGGGTGCGATCGCGTAGATTTCGTCTCTGCTTGCCCGCTAACTTGCCGTCTGACTTGTCCACACCATAACGCCTACCCCATAACGCTCACAGCATCAAGGCAATCCATCGCAATCAAGGCGACCCATCGCACCAAAACGCAGGGGCATGAAATATCTGAATTGGGCACCACACAGTTCGGATCTTTAGGCGATCGAGGTGGGTGATCTCGCCTTGGGCAAGTCTATCCTCAGGGTTCCCTAGCCTGATAAACTTTTGTTAATCACCTCTCATGTAATCACCCACCATGACTAAAGGATTTGGGCAACCCAAGGTAGCTAAAAAGCCGCCCTCCGAAGCTGCTAAAAAGCGGGCTGAAGCGGCGAAGCAGATGGACGATATGAAAGCAAAGGGGATGCCCGAGTTTGAAATTTACCTTCGGATTCGGGATAAAAAGCCGTGGTATCCGGTGGGTGCCATTTCTGTCCAGCGTTCTAATCAGATTAACCAAGCGATTTACGCCAACGAAGAGGGCTTGCTACAAGGCGCATTTCGCCTTTTTCCTATTCTGAAAAAGAATGCGCAAAATTTGGAGTATGGCTATCGGTTGAAGGACTATCGGGATGAGGAAATTCAACTCGCAGTGAAGCCCACTTCGATCGTGCCCAATGCGTTGCAAAATGCCGTTGCGAATGTTGGTGCAACGATCGGGGGACTGTTTAAGAAAAAATCTGTGTAGTGTCCGTCTTTTTGACTCCCCGAAAGCTATACTGAATGCACTGTTGGTCGAAGGTTGCGGCCTACTAAACTTAAGTAGCTACTAAACTAAGTAGCCTACTAAACTAAGCGGCCTACTAACAGGTTGTGGCCTGCTAACTTCGGGGAACGCGTTGCATTTCAGCCCATGACTCCTGATACCGAGCATTCATCGTCATCCTGGGAGTCCCAGCCTGATCCCAGTGTACTCCCAGGGGAGTCAGCAGTCGTTGTTCAAGATATTGTTCTATCGTTGGATTCGGGAGCGGGTGTAATCCCAATTCTTCAGGGGATTAGCTTTACCGTTCCTCGGCAGCAATTACAATTTTTGATGGGGCCATCGGGATCCGGAAAAACAACGCTTTTGCAAATTCTGGCTGGTTTTCTACGTCCGACGAGTGGGGATGTCCAGTTGTTAGGGCAGTCACTCAATTGTTTGACCAATGCACAATTGACACAATTTCGTTTGCGTCATCTCGGCTTCATTTTTCAGCATTTTAATTTGTTTCCAGCCTTGAATGCGGAAGAGAATGTTGCGCTGGCCTTACAGATTAAAGGCGTTCGCAAGCGGGAGTTGAAGGAACGGGCGATCGCGTTGCTGAATCAAGTGGGGATGGCCCATAAAGCCGATCGACTGCCGCGAGATTTGTCCGGCGGGGAACAGCAACGGGTGGCGATCGCGCGGGCGCTGGCAGGTGACCCGGAAATTATTATGGCCGATGAACCGACGGCGGCTTTAGATTCGGCTAATGGAAGAGTTGTGATTGATTTATTGCGCGATCGGGTGGTGCAGTCTGGTGCAACGGTGCTGATTGTGACCCACGATTTTCGGTTGTTGGACAAACACGATCGGGTGTTGTTTTTGGAAGACGGTAAGTTACTGAATGTATAAGACTGGGGCGCGCGATCGCCTACTCACCCTGACTGTTTAACCAATTGGTGAGATCCTCAATCGATTCAAAATCCAGTAAGGCTTCACCAAGGGATTCAAGGTGTTCGATCGAGAGCGCATTGATGCAATCGAGGGTGTGATCGGGGAGGGCTCCCACCTTGCGAGTCAGTTGTCGTAAAATCAGCGATCGTTCACGTTCCAGCGATCGTTGGGCTTCTTCCAGCCGACCTTCCTGTCGGCCTTCAACCTTACCCCGATCGTAGCCAATTCGTTCCACGCTGGTAATGTAAGGCACTTTGCGCTCCTCCTCGTAGGCTTGCAACTCTTGCCAAAACTTACGCTCTAACGCTTTGGGTAACCCCAAAATCCAATCGATGAAGTTGAACAGATTCAGCACATCTGTTTTATTATAGCCAGACTCATGCAGAGAGCTGAGTTACCCTGTAGCACGACGGTCGCCAATGTGGTTTCCCATCGCACAAAATTGCAATACTCGTAGCATGGTGATCGAAATAATCGAAAATCCGAAATGAAATTCAAGATGGGCAATAGCGATACATGGCAGAATGCGCCAGGATTTTCGATGATGCAAGTATCATTTGAAAAATCCTGGCGCAATTGATTTAGGAGATAGTCCTATCAGTGTCGCCTAAACAATCAAGGGAATGATTAAGGAATTAATTCTCCGGTTTCTTGTAAGGCGTTTAATCTAGCGTAGATACCACCGTGATCGATGAGATCTTCGTGGCTACCGACTTCAACGATTTCTCCTTGGTTTAACACCACGATTTTGTCGGCTTCGCGCACGGTGCTGAGACGGTGGGCGATAATGATGAGCTACAGGTACCAAACAGCGATCGCCGAAACCGTCGAAAACGCCCAAGCCACAGCAGTCATGGTTTCTATCATAGTTAGGGGATGGAAAGATGACAGATCGCTACTATTCTAGTCACCCCACTCAAGGGTGCCAAGGATTTTGAAAAAATAGTAGAAATTGACCGTTAATGCCACTAATGCCACTGCCCTTCCGCGATCGCATTTAACGCATCCCGATCGAGCACCGTAATCACGCCGCCCCGCCGATAGGCCACTACCTCCTGCATCTGCCGCAGGAGCCGCACCGACTCCTCATAGGTAATCCCAATGCTCCGGGCAATGTGATGGTGAGACAGCCGGAACGTTAACGATGGCAGCTCCCCCTTCAGCCGTTGTTCAGAAAGCAAACTCTGCTGCAACAATCTCGCCAACCGAACAATCGCCCGCTCAGAAATCAAATCATGAATCGTTTGGTGCATCTGCTGCAAACGCTGGTTGTACACCTCCAAAATCCGAAATGCAATCTCTGGCTGATTGCGAATTTGCTGAAACAACGCCTCCCGTTCGATCGTCAGTACTTGGGAATCCGTCATGGCCGTCACCGTCGCCGGAGCCAAGCCATCCCCCACCAACGCAGGCGCAGCAAAATTCTCCCCCGGCAACAATACCCGCAAAATCGTCTCCTTCCCCGAAGTCCCCACCCGCGTCAACCGTAACGCCCCCTGCACCAACCCATACAGCCGAGGCAACAGTCGATCGCCCTCCATCATGACAATTTCATTTGCAGCATAGTCATAGATCAACCCATGGGGCTGCAATTCCCCCAGATCCGCCAAGGATAAACCTTGGAAAATCGCCACTTCCGCCAGTTGCTGAATTGAAGCAATCTTAGATCCTTGAGCCATAGGGTGTGGTGCTGGATTCCCAGTGCGATCGCGTTCTCCCATTGTCCCTCGATCCCCAGGGTCTTGAGTCAGCAACATTTGACGTAGCCATTTGAGTCAGCAATATTTGACGTAGCCATTCGAGACAACAATATTTGAGACAACAGCATTTAAGACCACAGCGGGGAACCCTAAAAGTATTTAACAGAAACCAGCTTGGACAGAACCATGCCTAAGAAATTTCCCCTTCTTACCACGATCGCGCTACTGAGCCTGTTCACAGTGAGTTGTGGCGGCGATCGGGCTACCTCCAACGCCAGCAGCACCCCCGCCCCTCAGCAACCCGCCTCTCCAACCCCCGTTGCTTCCACCAGTCCCGCTCCCCTGCCATCGGCTTCCGCCCCCGCCACGCCCCAGGCAAATCTCACCCCTCAAAATGAATCCACCGCCCCAACGGGAACCCATGCGGGAACCAACGACAACACCTACCTTGTGCAAACCCAGGATGGATCAGCCTTAAATGTGCGGGCGGATATTTCCACCAATGCCGCGATCGTTGGTTCAATTCCCAATGGCACCCAAGTCCTGATGCACCTCAGCGATCGGAGTGGAGAATGGCTAGAAGTCTCGGCTCCCGGCAATCTGCGGGGCTGGGTTTCTGCCCAGTATCTGGTCGATCGTAAAGGCAACGTGGCCTCTCCCTCCCTTTCCGCAGCGGCCCAGCGTCTCGCCAACAGCACCCAAGCCAACAGCACTCAAGACAACACCCAAGACAACCCAGCCAACGAATCGCCCTCTGAAAATGCATCAGGCAAAACCTATCGAGTCAAAACCGTCGATGGGACAGCCTTGAACCTGCGCGTCAGCCCCCAATTGGGCACAGATGTCGTGGCCAAACTCCCCAATGGCGCGATCGTCACCGAAGTCGGTACTGTAGGGCAATGGACGGAAGTGGTGACTTCGGATGGGTTACGGGGCTATGTGGCGACCAACTATCTGGTAGACAACTAGCTGCGGGTCAGACCAGACGTGGCTTCCCCTGTGTGGCTTTCCATGTGTGGCGGCCTCGTCTTTAGCCAGGGAAGCTCACTGAAGGCAAATTTCTCAAGAAAAAACGACCGCCCTGCTGGAATCCAGCCCTGCGATCGCGTTCAACTTTGATCCTCTGAATATGCTTCTATAAGATACTCAATTTGTTGAGTGAATGCTTCCCCCGATCGTCATCAAAAACAATGACTAAAGTCATGCTTCCAAAAATCAACCCCGGCTCCACTCTCCCCGGCGAACTGCGATAGGATGACAAAAGACTCCGTCCAGACAGTCCTCTCCATCGCGCCTTTAAGGGGTGCCATTGACCTATGTCACCTGCTACCTCCATGCCCGAACGGGTTTCAGCCTCTCCCTCCATCCGACGCATTCTGCGCTATGTCGAGTGGACAGTCCTCACCGTCATTTTCATCGTGATTCTTGTCACCCCCCGGTTGACCCCTTGGCAGCAGTTACCCACTTGGATGGTATTTCCCTTCCTCGGAATGATTGCCGCGATGAGCTTTTGGATGCCCCTAGACCAACCTGCTTGGCAACGCCGCAGCTATGTCTTAGTTGAAATCCTCTTAGTCTTCGCCTGTCAGGTTGCTGGATTTAACTTTGATATTCTACTATATCTTTTCATTGCCAAAAGTTGTTTTCTTCTCAGTCGGCGGGACGTTGCTATTACGGTTATCGGTATTGGATGTTTCTGGCTCCCCTTCCAAGTGATGCTATTTCCCCATAGCGTTGAATTTATTCAACGATTTAACCAGCCCCAGGAAATCCATAAACTTGTCTTTAGTAATGTAATTAATTACATTGGTTCCTACATTACTGCCAGTGTCTTTGTCCTGTTGTTTAGTTATACGATCGTCGCGGAGTACAAAAGTCGCCAACGGGCCGAAATCCTCGCCCAGGAAGTGGAAACCCTCGCCGCAACCCTGGAACGCACCCGCATCGCCCAGGAAATCCACGACTCCCTCGGCCACACCCTCACCACCCTGGATATCCAACTGGAAGTGGCTCAAAAAATGCGCGATCGCGATCCCAAAATTGCCCTGCAAGCTGTAGACACTGCCAAACAACTGGCCAGCCAATCCCTCCAAGATGTGCGCCATGCCCTGCAAACCCTGCGATCGTCCACCGTCAATCTTAACGACGCTGTCCTCGACCTTGTGGAACAAACCCGTCAGCATAGCCCCTTTACCATCCAAACCCATCTGGATCTGCCACCCCTGCCCCTTCAGGCCAGTCATCAACTCTACTGCGTCATCAAAGAAAGCCTAATGAATGTGCAAAAACATGCCCTAGCGAGTCAGGTGGTACTGAACAGCCGCACCACCGCCGAGGAAATTGATTTATCGATCGCCGATGATGGTGTGGGATTTAACATGAATCTGCCCTATTCAGGCTTTGGCCTCCGGGGAATGCAGGAACGGATTGAATCCCTAGGCGGTAAAATTCACATCAAAAGCAATCCCAACCAAGGCACCGAAATCACCATTAACCTGCCTCGGAGCAGCCTCTCCGCTGAATCCCCCTGCTGTTCGGTCAACTGGCTTGCGGGTATCGCCCAGCGATCGGATAATTTTCCAGTGAAAACTATGGGTTCTAGTATTATTTTTATGATGATCAGCATGGCAAGTTCTTGTTTCCAAGCTTTGGATTAAGTCTTTCGTCAGTTTTATAATTTAGTTATTGAATGCATTTATCCCCGTATGATTCGGTTGTTGTTAGTCGATGATCAAGACTTATTTCGCCAGGGATTGGCTTCCCTGCTGACGATCGAAGAAGATTTACAGGTGGTGGGGCAGGCGGGCAATGGCCAAGAAGCGATCGACTTTTGCAGTGAGTCCCAGCCCGACGTGATTTTGATGGATGTCCGGATGCCCATTTGTGATGGGGTCAAGGCAACCCAGGAAATTCACCAGCGTTATCCTTGGATTCGGATTTTGGTACTGACGACGTTTGATGAGGATGAGTATATTTGGCAGTCCCTCCAAGCGGGAGCCATGGGCTATTTGCTAAAAAGTACCCCGTCTAACCAAGTGGCCAATGCCATTCGTTCCTTGCATCAGGGGCATAGCCAACTGGGGCCGACGATCGCGCCCAAGGTCTTCGCCCAAATTAACCCCACGCTGACTAATAAAGAATCCCAGCGTCATTTATTTAGTGAACGGGAACTGGAGGTTCTGATGTTGCTGGGTCAAGGTCATAACAATCGCGAAATCGCCCAAACTTTGCACTTGACTGAAGGCACGGTAAAAAATCACATTACACGAATTCTGAGTCAACTAGGAATGCGCGATCGCACCCAAGCCGCTCTCTGGGCACAAAAAAATCTTATGGACTAAGGCTCAAAATATAAGTTCGTCAATTATAAGACCCTAGGGCAGGGGCAACCCTTGCTGAAAAATTTTCTCTGGGCCTAGGGGCTCTGCATGATTAAATTGATTATCTGTAACAACTTGAATGATGTTAGCTTCGTTATTAGAAGTGCCATTGGATAAAGGTTGAATCGATCGAATAGTGATGCCTGCACGAATAAATGCAAAGGCAACAATTTTGACATCTTCAGTACTCACACCCGAACCATACAAAATAGTATTGGGTATTTGCGTGGTTTCGGAGAGGGGCTGAATGTCCTGATCAAATCCCAACTTAGTAAACACTCGTTTAAAATGCTGTGCATCAACGCCGATCGGTGTGTATTGCAGCGTAATTTTTTGCAGACGTTTGAGAACGGGTTTCGCCGTTGGTGAGGTTGGGTTGGGCGCGATCGGGGGTTGAATCCCTGCTCCTGAATTGGATGGGGAGGGTGATTTCCCCTCTGTTTCCGTAGCGATGATTTTAGCGGGGCTTGTGCCAGGATTGATCTGTTTTTCTAATTGCTTGAGTGTTTGCTGATAACAATCATCGGCTTGTTTGGCCTGCTGAAATTCCTGGGCTAGGATTGCGGGTTCCGCCTTTTGTAGGCTTTTAATTTTTTCGTCTGAGAATCCGAGCTTTTTTAGTTCCTGGCTGACCGTTTGGGTATCGCGGGCTAACTGGGTGCGAAGGACATCAATTTCTAGTTCCTTTCTAGCAATGTCTTGATTGAGATGGCCAACTTCTTCCCTTGCTTTTTGTACGGTGAAAAACAGAGTCAGCCCCGCAACCACGATCGTTCCAAGCGACACAATTGTACTGACTTGAATGATTCGTTTCGTCCGCAATCCAATTTCTGCTAGCCGTTGATTGGCAGATTCTACAATACGACTTTTAGTAATATATTGATGTTGTAATTCCGTCGGTTTTGGATTTTTATTTTCTGCTTCTATATACCATTGTTCACTCGTTTCTAAATCCTTACCCCTTAGCAAAAAACTATCGTCCCGATCGCGCTCCCATTCAATTGCTTTTACTAATAATCGAGTATGTTGCTGCACATGCTCCCAATCCGTTTCGATCGTCAGCGTCAGCGTCTTAAACATTTGCTGAAAATCATCACTTTCTCGAAAGAATAGCCAATTGTGGCGGCTGAGGGCTGGATGGACGAGGTTGGCATCGAACTGATCATCCCGTACCACTGGAATCAGCCGTTTGTTACACTTTACGGCATGGTCAATTTCCTGCTTGCATACAGTAGACAGAACAGAGTGGGGTGTCAGGATAAACAGAAAAATATTGGCCGACTCAATTCCGCGCTCAATGGCCTGCCACCAATCTGCGGCGATCGGAATATCTTCCCAGTCAATCCAAATATCGCGTTGTTGCTGCGACAAAGCGCCATGGAGTTGCTGGACAAAGGGCTTATCCTTGCGGGAATAGGAGATAAAAACGTCAGACATAGCAGGATCCCCAGAGCACGGAGGGTATGAAGGAAACTAGAATTTTAAGGTGTGCTATAGGCTTAAAAGTACGCTACAGCCTTAAAGTGCGCTACAGCAAGAAACAAAGACGTTTCTGAATCATTGTGCCAGTTGCGAAAATTGGTTGGCAAGGTTCCTAGATGCACTGCTCCCATACCATCTGCCTGTGGGACGATCGCTGGCTTTTCGGGCCTTGCGCTGATTTCCTGGACTCACGTTGATTTCCTCGGCTCGATTTGGCTATCGTGGGGTGTATTGTGGAATGTGTTCTCCCGCATGTGCTCTCCCGATCGCGTCTATGCTGTCTTTTCTTTCCGGTCTCATCGTGGCTCAGGCAACCCCGGCTCCCACCCCACGGGAAACTTTACGGCCCCAGGAAATGCGCAGTTTACCGGGGCAACTGGATAATATCCCGGTTTTTAACAGCAACAGCCCAGAATTGGTCTTGAAGGAAGGCATTCTTCTGTCTACCTTTCCCAAGGCTGGCAAACGAGTCCCCGAGGCCCACCTCAACTACGCATTTTCGGGACGCTTTGATCTGTTTGCCCACCACATTGCCAAGGGCACGCCCGAGAACCTGCGGACTCTTTACCTAGGCGTTCTGGTGCAAAATCCTGGTTCCCAGCCCGTTACGATCGACCTTTTGCAAGCCGCCAGTTACCTCAGCCAACCCGACGCTCCTTTTATCGATCTGCCGCCCTACGTTAATAATGCAGAAGGGACTGTCTATTCTGGCCCCGGTAGTCGGATTACCCATGAAGTGCTGCGGGGCAAGCGTCAAGATCTCTTTCCGCCCACGCTGACTCTGGCACCGGGCGAGAGCCAGATGCTCATGAACCTACCGATTCCGGTCAAAACCTTAACTCCCCCCTTAAATGGCCGATCGAGCCTGCTGAAATTGCGCAGTACAGGCCCCGTTTACCTCGCCAGTATGGCTTTGTTCGCCAAGGATGATGCGACTGGCCAGGAACGCCCCCCTACCCTGGCAGAATGGGCTGATCTACTCCAAACAGGTGAGCTATCCACCCCCCGCGATCGCGTTCCTACCCCGATCGAGCAAACCACGGGCCAGGTCATTTACGGTCGGGTGGCGGGAGTTTCCCTGGGGGCAGAATGGAAGGCTGTGGTGACTGACCCCGGACAGCCCAACCTGAAAATTCCTCAACCCGGCAATGCGTTTTCCTATGGCCTCAGTTTGCTCAATCGCGGTACCCTAGGGACCCAGCAGAACCAAAGCGCCAAAATGCTTGTGCGCTATCCCGATACGGCCTATCAGTCCCACGGGAATTACGTCGTCCGCTACAGTCTGACCTTACCCTTGGTTAATCCCAGCGATCGCACTCAGGCCGTGGCAATTATGGTGGAAACCCCCCTCAAACGCGAAGATACTCAACAGGGATTGCGCTTTTTTGACCCGTTACCGCGTCAGGTCTTTTTCCGAGGATCGGTGCGCCTTCGCTATACCGATGATGAGGGATTACCCCAATTGCGGAATGTTCATTTAGTGCAACGCCGCGGTCAGGCTGGGGAACCTCTGGTTGTCATGAATCTACGATCTCAGGAACGGCGGCTGGTGCAATTTGATTTTCTCTATCCTCCTGATGCCACTCCCCCGCAGGTCCTCACGGTACAAACTCTCAACCGTCAATAACGCTACTCTCCAGTTAGGGGTAAGAGTAACTGCATTACCCCTGCTCTGCTTCCTCGATCGGTTGAAAAATCGATCGCAGCTTTTGTAACGAAGAATTAATTCCCAGCAATTCAGATTCATTGAGCTGATCAAACCGCTCTTTCAAAAACAACATGTGTTCAGGAAAGACCCGCTCAAACACCGCATTTCCTTCTGGGGTCAGCTTAACAATGAAGCAGCGACGGTTGTTGGGGGGCACTTCCCGCCGGACTAACCCTTTTGCTTCCAATCGATCGACAATTCCCGTCAGTGTTCCTTTGGTGACTAACGTTCTGGCAGCGAGTTCATGCATCATCATGCCTTCGGTATTGCCTAAGGTGCAGATTACATCAAACTGGGGAGAGGTTAAGCCCAGCGATCGAATGTGGGGTTCATCCACTGCACAAAAGGCTTGGTAGGTTCTCACTAACTCTCGCAGCGTAACTATAAAGGTTGGCTTTTTTCCGTTTTGTTCAACGGGGATGCCTAGCGTCGAAGGACTGCCTGCCACCTCATCTGCACGTTTAGTCATCATCATAATTGTGAGTGTACTCCTCTGAGAACCAGTCTCAAATACAGCGATAAAGTCAATGATTGACAATAAGAACAATCAATACAATGACCTTCGCAATATATTAGTAGACCTTATCACAAGCCGATAAAGTCTTCCTAAAGTTCAGGCTAGGTAACTTTACCGAAAATTAATCAGGTGATCAACCTTCTTCCAACCTAACTTTCTGATTGTGTGACCACCTTTAACTGGTAATGTTCTCGCTTTAACTTTTCAATTGTTCAATTAAGTAATTTAGCGTCTGGATTCACGTTTTATCCAGCGTTGCTGTGTAGTTAAATTTAGTGCATACGTAATTTGGGTGATGTGCGGCGTTCAACCCCACATTGCACTCAACTCAACATTGCGCGCAACCCCACGTGTTCAACCCCACATTACCGATGCAAGCAGCACTAATCACGACTACTAGCAGCACTAATCACGGCACCCCAAGCTTTCCCGCGTCTCAATGCCTGTAATTGGATTGGTGCCGGAGGCACGATCGCAGAGTTGCTTGACAACGTAGCGATCGACAATGGCATCGGTAAAGTCGGCATTCGTGACATCCGCTTCATCCATCATGGTCAGCGTCATGGTTGCCCCGGTTAAAACCGCGTTGCGTAGATTGGCTTTATAGAATGTGACGCGATCGAGTAAAGCATCCGTCAAGTCGGTATCACTTAAGTCAGCACCTAACAAATTGGCTTTCGTAAACATTGCCCCTTTGAGGTTCGCTCCTTGAAACTTGGCATTACGTAACTCTGCACTGACAAATACCGCCCCTTGCAGATCTTCCTTGGAAAAATCGCGCCCCGTTAAGTCCGTACTGGAATAATTAATCGTTTTGGATTGGGCCAAGGCAACGGCTCTGCCATCGAGCAACACTAGGGCGATCGCCAACAGGACAATGACTCCCCCAATCAATAGCCGAGCAACCCAATTCCGCCCAGAAAAAACGCCTAGGCTCCAAAAAGAGTTGTTGCTAGAAAAAACACTAGAAAAAATGCCAGTGGAAGCGTCAGTGCGAGACATCGTGGCCCTCAGAACATAGCTGCTTCCATTATGGCGGGAATTGTGGACTTCCTGGGGTGTTGCCCGATCGGCTTACTGGGGATTGGCGGATTTGGCGGCAGGGTTGGCCGATGGCTTCTGGCGATTCCAGTCATCCCCGATGCGTAGGGTCAAGTCAGATTCCAAGTCCCCCGTTGAACTGGCCTCCACAGAGCCTAGGTGCAGCATTTTCTTCAGCATTTCCGCCGATTCCAATTGGCCTCCCTGGACAATGATTTGGGTTTGTTTTTGGGTTTCTGACCAGGGTTCGATCGCAAAGACATTGGTATAGCCCAATTGCAGCAATTCACCCACCACCTCTTGACCTGCATTGGGGTTACTGGAAGCATTTTGTACGGCAATGCGTAGGCTGGCGATCGAGGTTTCTTCAGCAGTGCTGCTGCCTTGGTCAAAGTACTGCTTCATGACCCGATCGCGGCCTGCTTCGTTCATGATCCAGTAGCTGGCCCGAAATTCGTTGGGGGCACTAAATCGTCCGGGTAGCATCACCATCTTGACGTTTTTCTGATCCAACTTGAGGCCGAAGTTGACCAAGGCCAGCATTTCCTCAAAGCTGAGATTCGTATCAATATACTTTTGCATCGTGCTCAAAATTCCGGGCACGCGGGGAAAGACCATCGGTGAACTCACCTGCGATCGCAGTGCCTTCAGTAAGGTCTGCTGCCGTTGCACCCGGCCAATGTCGCCAAAGCTATCGTGGCGGAACCGGGCAAATTGCTCCGCTTGGTTGCCATCCAGGGTTTGCCAGCCTTTCTTGAGATCGATGAAAAGCTTCTGGGTTTTGTCCTGGTAGGACATATCTTCCGGAACGTACACCTTGACGCCCCCCAGTTGATCCACCAGTTCCTTAAAGGCATCGGTGCTGACCCGCACGTAGCGATCGACTTCAATGTTATTCAGGGTTTGGTTGACGACCTGTTTAGCGAGGGCTGGCCCACCACTGGCGTTGGCTTGGTTGATTTTGGTAACGCCAATGCCCGGAATATCCACTTGGGTATCGCGGGGAATTGACAACAAGTTGACCGTTTGCTGCACCGGATCAATCCGCAGGAGCAGCATCGTATCGCTACGGCCAGAAAAAATCTCGTCGCTGCCTTCCTTGGCATCGGGCACGCGATCGATCCCCATCACCAGCACAGTTACAGGTCGAGTAATTTGGTACTGAAAGCCGCTCTTAATCAGATCGCCCAGTAGGCGCTGTCCTTCTTGGGGCGGGATGGCTCCTGGGAGAGGCATCGTAACGGCTAAAAAAGATCCAGCCCCCGCCGCAACCACGGCAGTCAGCACTAACGATAGCCCTTGGGCGACGGATTGGATCAGGGGTGAGCGCCATTTTGGAACCACAGTCACCTGGTCAGCTTGCCGGGAAAAGGGGCTAGAATTGCCTGGGTTGGCAGGAGATGGGGATGATGAATGGTTCGTCAATGGTTTCACAAGCCTCACACTACGTTGGAAAAGATTGAGCGTATCCGGCGTATCTGTCTAACGTATCGATCCGTCTCAGGTCTCTAGCTGTTTTAAGGTTTCTAACCGTCTGACCTATCTAGAAAGCCTTTCGAGAAAGTCTCTGTAAGCAAGTTTTTGCCAACAAGTCTTTACAAGCAAGTCTTTGCCAACAAGTCTTTGCCGGACATCTCTCACCGAGCAACCCTGTCAATCCTAACGAATTTCTTAAGGACTATCCTGAACCTTGAAATCCGATCTTTTCAACAGTGTTTTTGCCTGTAAAGCAAATTCCCTGACTAGAGTCATTCATCCGGACAACGAGCAAGACGGGATTTCGGCGGGAAAGTTTCTGCCAGACTGGGCAGAGTGCAAACTGGGTAGAGTGCAAACTGGGTCAAGTCCAACGGCCTAGGTTGCAGGCCATGGAACCTAGGAAATGACGGTTGTCACCCCTCAAGGCAGATAACCTACCACGATCGGGAACCCTGAACGACGGGGCTTGGGTAAATTACCCAGGGTCTTCACAGCTCGGAATCGATCATTCACAGATCATTCACTGGAACCCTAGAAACTGTCGGCAAAAAAATTTGTCCACGCTGCTAGTAATTTTTCCACAATCTTTATGCATCCTTTATGCATCGATCGTAAGATGCGGAAACCTAGGAAGAGTTGTCAAAGATCCCAGGTGTTTACTAGGCACTCGATCGAGTCTTCACTAAGATAGGGGCGAATTGAGGGGGGCGAATCCTGACTGCTCTGAAATCTTGGGGATGGTAAATCTATAGAGAGATGCTCCATCCACTGCTGACCCCCGTTCTGGGTTGTAGGCTGTCTGTGTCCCGTAATCCTGCCCCGTTGACAAACCTTGCACCGTACCGTTGATTAACTATGACCCAACCCCTGATTTCCGTAATTTTGGCTGGTGGTAAGGGGGAGCGCTTTTGGCCCCTGAGTCGCAAGCATCGCCCTAAGCAGTTCCTCAGCCTGGATGGCAGCGGTGAAAGCCTCCTCCAAACCACTGCCCAGCGTTTACTCAAGCCGGCCCAAGGCTGGGAAAACCTCTGGGTGATTACGGCCTCTCACCTGGCAGATGCTGTGCGGGCGCAGTTACCGGATTTGCCTCCCGAAAATCTGTTGGTGGAACCGGAAGGACGGGATACAGCTCCAGCGGTGGCCTGGAGTACATTAGAAGTGGCCAAACGCTACGGGGATCAAGCTGTGGTGGGGTTTTTCCCAGCGGATCATTGGATTGATGATGCCGATCGCTTTGCGGAAACCCTGCTGGCTGCCCAACATTTAGCACTCCAAGAGTCAGCGATCGTCACCTTGGGGATCCAACCCACCTATGCGTCAACGGGTTACGGCTACATCGAGCAAGGCAAAGCGATCGCCCAGTACGAGGCAGCAACGGGCAATACCTATCCCGCTAGCCAAGTGGTGCGCTTTACCGAAAAACCCGATCGAACTACCGCTGAAGACTTCATCCAGCAAGGCTGCTTTAGCTGGAATGCGGGCATGTTTGTCTTTCAGGCCAAAACCGCGCTGCAAGAGCTGCGCCAGCACGCCCCTGAAATTTTGGAACCGCTGGAGGCGCAGGGGACTGCTGCCTATGGCGAAGTCCCGAAAAAAAGTATTGATTATGCCTTGATGGAAAAAACCCAGCGGGCTTGTGTGTTACCCGTCACCTTTGGTTGGGATGACCTCGGGGATTGGGGGGCGATCGAACGACTGCTGAAAAGTGACAATCCCAATGTCGAGTTAGCGCAGCATGTGGGTTTAGATACTCGGGGGGCCTTGTTCTACGCCACTCAAGAGGATGACCTGATTGTGACGATCGGTCTGGAAGATACGGTGATTGTGCGGGATGGCAAAGTAACGTTGATCGTGAAAAAGGATCGCACCCAGGAAATCAAATCCGTGTTGAAGACCTTGCAGGGCAATCCCGCCTATCAAGATTTTCTGTAGAGTGCTTTTAAGGGCGTCGGATTGACAAAGACCACCCCAAATCGGTATGTAATGTAAGGCCATGCGCGGTAACGGGCATGGTTTTTTGTTGTTAAGATGAACCGCCGAAGAAAAAATAACTCGCTGTTTAGAATGTTAAATAAAACAGAATAAACATGAGTTGTCGGTTGGCTTGCTCCCCTTTTGTGGGATTTTAGGTCTTGGTCTTACCCCGATACAGGACATCATTTATACCTTGGGGTTTATTCAACACTTGCCTTATGACTTTTGAAGGAACCGCTCAATCGACCTTTGCGATCACCACACCGCTCTACTACGTCAACGATTTGCCCCACATTGGCAGTGCCTATCCAACGATGGCGGCGGATGCGATCGCGCGATTTCAGCGGCTTCGCGGCTATGACGTTCGCTTCATCACAGGCAGCGACGAGCATGGCCAAAAGATTCAACGGACGGCGGAAAGTCTCGGACGCACCCCCCAGGCCCATTGTGACCAGATTGTCCAAGGCTTTGATTCCCTCTGGAAGCTGTTAAATATTCGCTACGATCGCTTCATCCGCACCACCGAATCCCGCCATGCCGCTATCGTGCGGGAATTTTTCCAACGGGTGTGGGATAACGGCGATATTTACCTCAGCCAACAAAAGGGCTGGTATTGTGTTTCCTGCGAAGAATTTAAAGACGAAAAAGAACTGCTGGACGGTCATCGCTGCCCGATTCACGTCAACAAAGAAGTGGAATGGCGGGATGAAGAGAACTATTTCTTTCGCTTATCCAAATACCAGGATGCGTTGGAAAAACTCTATGCTGAACGGCCCGAGTTTATCCAGCCGGAAACCCGCCGCAACGAAGTCCTCAGCTTTGTCAAACAAGGGCTGCGGGACTTTTCCATTTCCCGCGTCAACTTTGACTGGGGATTTCCCGTCCCCGCTGATCCCCACCACATCATTTACGTCTGGTTCGATGCACTGCTGGGCTACATTACGGCTCTGTTGGATGATGCCGATGAACCCACCTTGGAGAACGCCTTAAAACACTGGTGGCCCATCCATACCCACATCATTGGCAAAGATATCCTGCGGTTCCATGCTGTGTACTGGCCTGCGATGTTGATGTCAGCGGGATTGCCCCTACCCCACCGCGTCTTTGGTCATGGATTCATCATTCGCGATGGGGTCAAGATTGGCAAAAGCACAGGCAACGCGATCGATCCCGTGGGCTTGACCGAGCGCTACGGAGCCGATGCCATGCGCTATTACTTCCTCAAGGAGCTGAAATTTGGCCAAGATGGGAGCTTTGAAGAAGTTCGGTTTGTCAACACGCTAAATGCAGATTTGGCTGATAATTTAGGTAACTTATTGAACCGAACCCTCAAGCTTGCGGTAAAAAATTGTCAGGGCGCAGTACCCGATCTCAACGGAGCAACGGTTACAACAGACAATCCTCTGAAGTTAGAAGGTCAAGATTTGTGCGATCGCGTGACAGCGGCCTACGAAGCCTTGGCATTTCATGACGCCTGTGAAGCAATTCTCAACCTCGTTCGGCTGGGAAATCGCTATATTGATGATCAAGCACCATGGAAACTCTATAAGTCTGGTGAAAGAGAAAAAGCGGATCAAGTGCTCTATGTAGTTCTGGAATCGGTTCGATTAGCCGCTTATCTCTTGTCGCCCATTACACCCAGTATCAGCACCGCCGTATATCAACAATTAGGATATTCGGTTGACTTTAGTGAAACTCCCTTAATAGATGTGTCGATCGACTACTCGACCCATGGAACATGGGGAATACTGACAGATAAACAACCCCTTGGTGATCCCAAACCAGTCTTCCAGAAGCTCGAATTGCCAGATGTAGCCGCGAAGGGTGATGCTAGCGGTTAACTCAGGAGGTTCCCTATGCGACAGGAAGTGGTGCTTTCTCTCATCATGGTTATGGTTACGAAGCATCAGATGACTCGCATAAAAATTGAGGTATAGAAACTGTGTTGAGCAATAATGTTCACCCTGAAGGAGAGATTATGTTCTCTCCAGAACAGGTTCTCGAAAATCGAGGTCGAGTAGCTATCTTTATCGATGGCTCCAACCTGTTTTACGCAGCGCTTCAACTTGGCATTGAAATTGATTACACAAAGTTGCTCTGCCGCCTGACGGCAGGGTCGCGACTCTTAAGATCGTTTTTCTACACCGGAGTCGATCGCACCAATGAAAAGCAGCAGGGTTTTCTGCTGTGGATGCGTCGCAATGGCTACCGGGTGATTTCAAAGGATTTAGTACAACTACCCGATGGATCCAAGAAGGCTAACTTGGATGTGGAAATCGCCGTAGACATGATGTCGTTGGTCGGCTCCTACGATACGGCGGTGCTGGTCAGTGGCGATGGGGATCTGGCCTATGCCGTCAATGCCGTTAGCTATCGTGGCGTGCGGGTAGAAGTGGTCAGCCTGCGATCAATGACCAGTGACAGTTTGATTAACGTGGCCGATCGCTACATTGATTTGGACACCATCAAGGAAGACATCCAGAAAACCCCTCGCAGCTATACCTATCGCCCGCTGTCTGGCATGGGCATCGCGGAAGAAGAAGGTGTGATGTAATTTCTGGATTGGCTCAGAACCGGGCATCGGCCCGTGATAGGAGATTCTGACCGGGGATTGAGCAAGGGGGTTGTGAAATAAATGGTGATCAGAGAGTTTGCTGTGGCTCCTAGGGGATGGCAGGGACTCTCTGATTCTGTTTTGAGGCTGGGGGGTTACAACCAATGGGCTGAACCCAGGAGTTGAACCCAGGAGTTAAACCCAGGGGTTGAACCAATGGGCTGAACCCAGGAGTTGAAACAGGGGTTGAAACCAATTGGGTAGAACAGCGTCTATTCTAAGGGAGGTGGCATTGGAGGAAGGACATTGAGAGGATCCCAGGTTTTATGCGGAGTCTTGGCAGGTGTGGTGCTGGTGGCGGGTTGCGCACCAGGGGGAAACCGAACTGCGGATAAGCTCCAAAAAGATGTGCGGGATGCCCAATCCTTTGATCCCAGCTTGACGTTTAACGATTTGACCTTGGAGCAGGCAGACGAGCAAGGCAAACTGCTCTGGAAAGTCAAGGCCAAGCAAGCCATCTACAGCCGAGATAAAAAAGTGGCGGCGGTGATTGCGCCCCAGGGCGAGTTCTATCAAGATGGCAAAGCGGTCTTTAAAATTTCCGGCGATCGCAGTGATGTGATTGAAGATGGCAAGTCGATCATCCTTAAGGGCAAGATCACGGCGGTCAATCTGAAGGATGGGGTGGAAATTAAGGGCAACGAGTTGGAATGGCGACCGTCGGAAGATGTGCTGTTGGTCAAAAATAAATTTACCGGCACCCACAAGCAACTAAATATTGCTGCTAACGAAGGAAAATTCTACAGCCGCAGCCGGAAGGCGCAGATGAAGGGGCAAATTGTGGCGGATGTGAAAAATCCCAAGCTACAACTCCGCAGTGAGCAGTTAACTTGGCTGTTGGCAGAGGAAAAAGTGACCGCCGATCGCCCCGTGCAAATCGATCGCTACCGCAGCAACAACCAGGTCGATCGGGCCACGGCGGACAAGGCAGAATACGACCTAAAAACCAAGATTGCCTCCCTGCAACAAAATTCCCAGGTGGTGATGGCGCAACCCGTTCTGCAAGCGAAAAGTAATGTGCTGACCTGGAATACCGATCTGCAAACCATTACCGCTCCCCAACCGATTAATGTGGTGAATGCCACGGATCAGGTGACGATTAGCGCCGATCGGGGGGAAATGAAGCTTCAGGAACAAATGGCATACCTCAACGGCAATGTGCGGGGGGTGAGTCAGAAAAATCAGGCCAATGTGGGGGCAGATCGGCTGACCTGGAATTTAGCGACCCAGGAATTTGAGGCCGATGGCAACGTGACCTACCAGCAGGCCAATCCGGTGTTTAACCTGGTGGGATCCCAGGCGCGGGGACGGTTGCAGGATCAGCAGGTGGTGGTGACGGGTGGCCCCGCCAGTAGCGATAACCGCGTCGTCACGGAAATTATTCCCAGCACGCTCAAGCAGAATTAATCGACTTCCGGTGCCTGTTGCTGTACCCATTGCCGAAAAGCCTTCAATGCCTGACGACGCACCTCTTGGGCGCAGCGATCGAGAAATTGGGGGAGAACTGCTGCGATCGGAAAGTTGGGAAAATGAAGACTGGTTTGGACTGCTTGATATTTGCCATCCTGGAGTTGGTAGATGCGGAGTTGGCCCTGCTCCAACTGGCATAATCAGCCCCCGGACAATAGCTCTGTCCGATCGCGGCTGCCTAATTTCGCTACGGAAGCATTCGGGATGGGGCTGGGTTGCAGGCTCGCCGATCGCTGGGTGGGCTTGCCCCAGTAGGCTTGCAGTTGTTGCAGTAGAACATCTTGCTGGTTACGCAGGGCTTCAATATTGGTTCCCCGGTTGATAATCGTGAACCAGACCAAGCCCCGATCGCGGGTCGGCAGAACCCCGGACAGGGCGCTAACTTCATTCAGGGTTCCGGTTTTGACCACGGAATTTTGGGGAATGGAGCGATCGATTAAGGTGCCAATGTCGGTGCCAGAAATGGGAAAGAGATCGGAAATTGTTAAGTTGTAAGTCTTGGCGTAGCGGGCTAAGGTCGTAAACAACGCTGTGACGCCGTGGGGGGTTAACCGATTGGGGGTGCCTAGGCCCGACCCATTTTCCAGCAGGATTTCGTCTGGACTGATTCCCGCTGCTGCTGCTGCCCGTTGCGCCGTGGCCTGTGCCCCTCCCATCAAGCGAGACAACCCTTCAGACATGGCGTTATTGCTGTAGACATTGATATTTTTAATCAGATAACGCAGGGGCAGAGATTTGCGCCGAAGCAACGGTTGACTGGCGGGAAGTTGGGGACTGTAAAGCACGGTGCCCGCGATCGCAACCTGGGGCTTGGCGGGCTGGGGTTTCATCTGGGCGTACTGGGCTTGAATGGCCTCTTGCCAAGCCTTGCTGTTGATCGCTTGTTTGAATAATGTGCCGGATTTCATGGCATCCAGTTCGAAGTTCATGCCAAAGTTGCCCGTGATCACCAGATTGCCTGTGACTTGGCGAATGCCCAATTGGTTGAGGGCGTTCCCGATCGCGATCGCCTCTTCCCACACCAGCATCGGATCGCCCCCCCCTTGGATAACTAGATCACCTTGGAGGACCCCATTTTGCACGGGGCCAGTGCTACCCACGAGCGTTTCAAACTGATGATCCGGCCCCCAGGTCGATAGGGCAGCAAGGGATGTGGCCACTTTGGTCAGGGAGGCTGCCGAGAGAGGGGTGGAGCCTTGGTGGTTGACCAGCAGCGATGGCCCAGCCTGTAACCACACTCCCTGCTCCTGGACGTTTAGCCCTTGGCTAGTCAAACCGTTGAGGTACCGCCGCACAATTTCTTCAGCCCCCGCATCGGCGTCGGGTAGCACGATCCAGGGTGCATCCTGCAACATCTCCACGCCCACAGCCTTGGGGACATCCATTGCCTTGAGGGTTAAGGGTTTAGAGTCCCCTAAAAACGGCAGGAGAAATAACAGAAAGCTTGTCTGGAGGCCAGGAAGCAGAAATTTCAGCATAGGGATAGGGATGGTTGGAGCCCGAGAAGGACGAAGGGGATGGGGAGACTAGCAACTCTGAGGAAGCAAGTCTATTAAACAACAAGATTGCACACTAGGATGAAACAACTAAGGTTAAATACTCATGAATAAAACCCAATATTGGGGCTCTTACCGGAAAATTTAAACTCTAGTAATCTGGACAAAATCAACAATCTTCACAAGTTAAGGTAAGCAGTAAATAACGGGGGCTGAGGCATAATCCAATGCATCCATTGGTGTCATTGATAGGAGAGATCCGTGCGGTTGCAGAAACCTATGGGGTGTCACGATCGCCCTTCTAAGGACTACAGACAATAGATTACAAAAATATCACAAAAGAAATATTACAAAAAATGTCGCAACCATCAGGCTGATATAGGTTGTCTATCACTAGCGTAATTCCGACAGAAAGGAGTCCTAGTGGCGTGCTGGGGGTGGTCTGATAGTCTTCTAGTAAGGCTAGGGCTAAAACAGGCTAGGGCTAATAACAGGCTAGGGCGCGATCGTCCCATCGGGCATGATTGCGCCCTGCAAGTCAGCATCCTTCAAAATCGTGCCCGTTAAATCTGCGTTTTGCAAATTGGCGTTGCGTAAGGTGGCTCGTCTGAGGTCAGCATAGCTGAGGTCGGCTCCGGTTAAATTGGCTCCGGTCAAATCTACCGCTGGTAAATCCCGTCCGACGGTGCGATGCATATTAGCGCGGCAAAACTTAGCCCCTGCAAGATCCGCATTGCAGAATAACACCCCGTGCAACGTGGCATAGCTCAGATCGGCCCCTTGCAAATTGGCGTTTTGAAAATCCGTAGGATGGGCGGTACTGGATTGCAAGTCAGCATCGTAGAGGATTGCGTTCACTAAACTGGCATGGCTCAACACTGCACCATTCAGGGTCGCTTTGCAGAGATTGGCCCCATCCAAACAAGCATTGACGAAATTTGCCCCACTCAGATCCGCTTCTCGCAGAATCGCCCCTTGTAAATTTGCGCCAGTTAAATTCGCTCCCCACAAAATGGCTTCACTTAAATCTGCGGACTGGAACCAGGCTTGGGTTAAGTCGGTTTTGCCCAGCCGCGCTTGACGCAAGTCCGATCGACTGAAATTTGCCCCTTGGAGGTTTAAATTTGTTAACTCGGCCTCTTGCAAATTGAGTTGCAAAAAGTCTCGTTCTCCACGGAGATAACAGGTAATCAGATCGGTTACGTTCATACACACACAGCGATACGCGGATTGATAGAACAATTCAAAAAACAATTCAATCGAGCAATGCCAGGATCAGCGTCACCAGTCTCCGTGCGTTACACGGATCTGTGCGCTACGAGTCTGATCCAGTGCTTATTCAGTAATACGTCAGGGAAATACGTCAGGGATTGCAGGTAAAGCCTATCACCAGACAGGATATCACCAACGATATAACAACGACATCACCAAGGAGTATAGCCAGAAGACCAACCCGCGTCTCTGGCTCAGCGAGCTGAGATTCATCGTTCCATGATAATTCACTGTTCTACTATATAGAGATATAGCGAATTTTGTTGAGAGACTTGAATAAAAATCTTGAGAAATCATTAACTCAGCCCTTCGATCGTGGGGATCTTCATTAAGATCGATAGAATATATTACCCGACGGTAGTATGTTAAGACTTGCTGTGTTTCGCTCCGGAGTCAATTCCTGTGTCTTCTACCGTGAACTCTGCGCAAAATCCATCTTCCACCCCTGGCGCTGCTGGTAAACACCATCAAATCGTGATTGTCGGCGGAGGAGCCGCAGGCATTACCGTTGCGGCGCAACTACTCAAGCAGTCCCGATCGCTGGATGTGGCGATCATTGAACCCTCGGCGAAGCATGATTACCAACCGGGGTGGACTCTTGTAGGGGGTGGCGTTGCGCCCCTGTCCGACTTTGTGCGGGATGAAAAAGCGGTGATCCCTCCTGGTGCAAAGTGGTTGCAAACGGCTGTGGCTAGCTTTGATCCCGCTCAAAATACCCTCACCACGATCGACGGCCAGCAGATTCACTACGATTACCTGGTGGTCTGTCCTGGGATTCAAATCAATTGGCATTTGATTAAAGGACTCAAGGAAGCCCTGGGCAAAGGCGGTGTCACGAGTAACTATTCCAAAGAGTTTGTCCCCTACACCTGGGAAACCATCCAAAATTTCAAAGGGGGCAACGCGATCTTCACCCACCCCGCTACGCCGATTAAATGTGGGGGCGCGCCGCAAAAAATTATGTATATGGCCGACGATGCCTTCAAAAATCGCGGTCTGGGCAGCAAAACTAACGTAACCTTCTGCATTGCTGGCCCCAAAATGTTCCCGATCGCGCCCTACTCGGCAACGTTGGATCAAGTGGTGGCTCGCCGGGGTATCACGCCAAAATTCCTGCATAACCTGAAGGAAATTAAAGCCGATACGAAGGAAGCGGTTTTTGATGTTACCTCTGCCGACGGCGTGCAGGAAGTCACCCTGCCCTACGACATGATCCATGTGACGCCGCCCATGAGTCCCCCCGACTTCATCAAGCAAAGCCCCCTCGCCAACGAAGCAGGCTGGGTCGATGTTCACAAACACACCTTGCAGCACAACCGCTACCCCAACGTCTTTTCCCTAGGGGATGCCTCCTCCCTGCCCACATCTAAGACCGCTGCTGCTGCCCGCAAACAAGCCCCTGTTCTGGTGCATAACCTGTTGGCGGTGATGAATTCCCAGTCCTGCGATGCCCAATACAACGGCTACACCTGCTGTCCGTTGATTACCGGCTACCAATCGGCCATGATGGCGGAATTTGACTACGACGGTAATTTAACTCCGTCCTTCCCCCTCGATCCCACCAAAGAGCGCTACATCATGTATCTAGCCAAGGTGCACGTTCTGCCCTGGCTCTACTGGAACCGCATGTTGGCGGGCGAAAGCTTTGAGGCCGATGTGTTTAAACCGCTGAAAAAGCTGGCGGGTTGGTAAGTGGTTGGCCGCACTCAGTTTAAGTATTTGGTAGCACTTAGTGGTTGGTAGCTCTTAGTTTTGGTAGCACTTAGTGGTTGGTAGCTCTTAGTTAAAGTTACCGGCTTCTTGCAGCCATTCTGTAGGGGGAAGACGGCGGTAGGTGCCATCTTTGCGGCTCATGAGTTGATAGCCAATCAATTCCCGACGCAGGGTAGCGCAGTCTTCGTGGTGCTGCTTGAGGATGGCGTTGATTTCTTTTTCGGAATAATCCCGATCGGGTTCAATTTTTTGGACTAACCATTTCAGCAAGACAAACCGCTTTTTGCGGGCTGCTGGAATTGTAAGAATGCGATCGTTTTCGACAAAGGCTTTCAGTACCGTTGTTTCCCAATCCTCTGGTTGCACCGATTGCGCCAGGGTTTTGAGTTGTTCGGAGGAGAGGAGGTCACGGCTGAGCAATTGAAGTTGTTCGGAGTTGAGCCGGTAGAGATGGGTATTGCCTTCGGGATTCAGCAGCACCAAGTTTAGAGACTTCAGCTTGGCGAGGTGGTGGGAGATGGTAGGCGCTTTGAGATGTAGCAGAGCGGCCATTTCTTCCACACTACATTCACGCTGGGCCAGTAGCCCTAGCAGTTTTAGTCGCGTTTCGTCGCTCAGGACTTTGAAGAAGTCCAGGAGGGTTTGTAGATTCTCAGGGGCCATGGGGCATTACCGGAAATACAGTTAATTAGATGCTTGTCTAATTAGAATTCTATCTAATTAGTTCCGGGAATGTCCACTCGATGAGGCTTGCACTCGATGAGGCTTGCACTCGATAAGGCTTGCAATAGTATTCCACCGTTTATAAGTGACAATGAAGGGATTGAGTGGGAGGCGGCTACATGGCGATCGAAAGTCTGCGTCGGAGTTGGAGCAATCCGTGCGGGACGAGCATCGGGCATAGACTACAAAGCGGGCATAGACTACAAAGATTGTGGCGTTTTGGTATTTGCTTGATCGCGCTCCTGGTAGGATTCTGGTTAAACCTCGCCCCTGCTCAAGCGTTGGACTATCCCCCGCCCCTGTCCTACAGCAACGCGGATTTAAAAGGCCAAAATTTTTCGGGTCAGGTTTTGCGCACGGCAGAGTTTTCCAATGCCAATTTGGAAGATGTCAACTTTAGCGCGGCGGATCTGCGCGGGGTCGTCATGAGTGCATCGGTGTTGACGGGCACCAATCTCCACGCAGCGAACTTAGGCAATGCCTTGATGGATCAGGTGAAGTTTAAGCAAACGGACTTGAGTGATGCCATTCTGACGGAAGCGATTCTCCTGCACTCCACCTTTGAAGCGATCGACATTACAGGGGCCGACTTCACCGATGCCATTTTGGATGGGGCACAGATTGCCAAGCTTTGCCAAATCGCAGCGGGCACCAATTCCATCACCGGGGTTAGTACTAGAGACTCCCTCGGCTGCCTGGATTAGGTGGCTCAGATTTCCACGGGGCCAGTACCTGTTTCCAATAACCTTTTCAGATACTCTTGCCTTTTCAGATACACTTTGTTAGTGAGCGAGGGAATTTGTGAGCTGGTGACTGAATTCTGGTGATCTGGGTCACTAGGTTTAAATCCTCTGGGTCAATCCTCTGCGATCGTTTGTTAACGCTTTCCGCCCATTCTGTCAGTCCCATGGTGAATTCCAATCCTGTTCAACAAACTGTACCGACTCAAGTACAACGGGTTGGAATCATTGGTGGAGGGCAATTAGCCTGGATGATGGCGGAGGCCGCGCAGAAATTAGGCATTGATCTGATTGTCCAGACGCCCCATCCCACCGATCCTGCTGTTACGATCGCGCGGGAATCGATTTTTGCCCCCGTCGCCGATGCAGAAGCCACAGCAACCTTGGCGCAACGCTGCGATGTGATTACCTTTGAAAACGAGTTTGTCGATCTGCCTAAGTTGAATCGACTAGCGCAGGAGGGCGTTATTTTTCGTCCCGGACTCAATTGCCTAACGCCCTTGCTGGACAAGTACCACCAGCGCTGTTTTCTGCGCCACCGGGACTTGCCGACCCCCGATTTTTCGCTGCTGCCCACTTCTCCCTATCCGCTGATTCCCAACCGCCTGCCCTGTGTGCTGAAAACGCGCCGCCTGGGCTACGACGGCTACGGCACCTTCATCGTTAAGACGGAGGATCAGTTTGAAGAGTTGATCTATAAAATTCCCGTCGATGCCCTGATGCTGGAAGAGTTTGTGCCCTTTACCCGCGAGTTGGCGGTGATGGCGGCCCGATCGCTCAGCGGGGAAGTGGTAGTCTATCCGATCGTGGAAACCCAGCAGGAAAACCAAGTCTGTCGGCGGGTGTTTGTGCCGACGGATCTGTTGCCACGGGTGGAACAGCAAGTCCACGCGATCGCCCAAACCATTCTGGAAAGCTTGCAGTATGTGGGGATCCTGGGGATCGAATTATTTCTGACAGAGGACGATCGGGTCTTGGTGAACGAGATTGCTCCCCGCACCCACAATTCCGGCCATTACACGTTGGATGCCTGCGAAGTCTCCCAGTTTGAACAACAGTTACGCGCGGTCTGTGGCTTGCCCTTGGGCAGTCCGGCGTTGAATTGTGCGGGGGCGGTGATGGTGAATCTGCTGGGCTTTGAAAGCTCCAGTGGTGACTATGCCCAACAACGCCAGCAGCTAGCGGCCATTCCTAACGCCCAGGTACATTGGTACGGCAAAACAGAATCTCGCCCAGGCCGCAAGTTGGGGCATGTTACGGTGCGGCTGTTCCAGGAAGAGAATTTAGCTGAGACCTCGATCGCCCTAGCCCAGGAAATTGAGCGCATTTGGTATCCTGACCAGGCCCCTGCTTGATCCCCCGTCGATACTGCTGCCTTCAGGTCAAACTAGCCAATCCCGACCTCCACCGTTTACAATACTGGAAGGTTCACGGCTACGTTGGTGACTGCCAATAATGTTTTTTGATCTATGTCTTTTCTTATAAGGGAACCTCACGGATCTTGCGGCAGTAGACTGAGCTTGTACTCAGAAACTTTATGCGAGATATAACGGTACCCACCTGGTTTAAGCCAGGTCTAAAACTGAGGTAAGACGGCGCAGCGGTGAACCCACTTAAGCAATTTGGTTCAGCCTTTGGCATTGGTATGCAAGACGCTGACGAAAGGTCAGCCTTTAGATCTCAACTGGATTCAGTTGAGTTTTTTAGTTTTTAGGCAAGTTGTTAAAACAATGTGAGTTCGATAGCTATTCGATAAATAAAAAAAGTCCTTCACAAATACCCTGGGCCTGGACGCAGAATTCACTTTCGGGGGGTGTCGGGGGAGTAGAGTCCCCTGACATAGCAGGGGCGCGGGGAGAAGTTCCCCGATCTTCGCTGCGCAGCAGCCCCGACGATCGCAACCTAGCACGAATCTATCGAACTCACCTTAAAACACGATCGCCATAGCGGGGATCGGTTGAATGGATGGCAAGAAAGATGGTCGCTCTCAGCAGGTTACGGTAAGGTTAAAAGTAACTCAACTTCTTCTGCGGGAAAGATTTCTCCATTGAACCTTTTGTCATTACCGATCGCTGCTCCTAGCGCTGTTTCTCGGGTTTGTTTAGACAACGGTTTGACCCTGATTCACCACCAAATGACTGCGACCGATGCGATCGCAGTGGATGTCTGGGTGAAGGCCGGTGCAATTTTGGAACCCGATGACGCTTCGGGCATGGCGCACTTTCTGGAACACATGATTTTTAAGGGCAGCGATCGCCTTCTGCCTGGAGACTTTGACGCCATTATTGAAAATCACGGTGGTACCACCAACGCCGCCACGGGGCAGGATTATGCTCACTTTTTCCTAGTTTGTGGGGCGCACGCCCTGGGGGAAACCCTGCCCTGCTTGGCGGAACTGCTCCTGAATGCAGCGATCCCCGACGAAGAATTTGAGCGGGAACGGGAGGTCGTATTTGAAGAAATGCGCCAAGCCTACGACAGCCCTGACTGGCTAGGCTTCCAAGCACTTCTGGAAACGGTGTATCAACGCCACGCCTATGGCCGATCGATTCTGGGAACGACGGAAACCTTGATGCGGATGACCCCGGAACGCCTGCGCCAGTTCCATCGATCGCGCTACCAGCCAGAGCATATGACGGTGGTGATCACAGGCAATCTCAGCCAAGCAGAGGCTATCCAAGCCGTCAGCCAAGCTTTCCACACCTTCCCAACGCCCACGCCCTTTGATCCCTACCAGCCCGATGCCGAACCGCCGATCGTGGGGATTCGCCGTCAGGTCTTGCAACTGCCCCAGGCAGAACAGGCGCGGCTGATGCTGGCTTGGATTGCACCGGGATCCCAATCGAAGCGCGATCGCTGGTCGGTGAAAGGTTTGGATCTCCTCTCTGTGCTGTTGACCGAGGGACGCACCTCGCGCCTCGTGCGGGAATTGCGGGAGGAACGCAATCTCGTGCTGGATGTCAGTGCCGCCGTTTCCATGCAGCAGGATTCCAGCATTTTTACGATTACGGCTTGGCTGGATCCCGAAGATTTAGATCGGGTAGAGGCCATCATCGGCGATCGACTCTCGGAGTTGACCCATGCGCCCATTACGCCCACGGAACTGAACCGAGCCAAGCGACTCATTTGTAACGACCACGCCTTTTCCTCGGAGTCGCCCAGCCAAATTGCCAGTCTCTACGGCTACAACCACACCTTGGCAGAACTGGAAGCAGCGCTGACCTATCCCGACGACATCCGATCGTTTGTTTCCGGCGATCTCTGTAATATTGCCAGTCAGTTCCTCTCGCCGTACCACTATGCAGCGGTGATTGTACGCCCGGAGTAGACCTGTCTAAGTCTGCAAACAAAAATCCCCGATCGTTCTTTTTGGAGAGATCGGGGATTTTATTGAATTGATTGACTGTAGCTGGGGCTCTGATCCCCCCTAACCCCCCTTCAAAAGGGGGGGATTTGATTCTAATCCCCTTTTTCTTGGCATAGCCTCTCCGCAGGAGATAGGGGGATTTAGGGGGATCGAATCCATTCGTTAAACGCTGCCAATCACAGCCACGGAGCTTACTTCACCGTAGGAGCGACTGTACTGACGATCGGCGCTTTCGCGATCGACGTCGCCGACGCATCTACGGGAGATTCCGCTACGGTCTTTGCCTTGGTCACCGCTTGCAACATCGGTGTCTTTGCCACAGCAGCATCGGAGAAGGCAAACAACGGATTGGACAGAATCCCCGCGATCGAAGTCGCTACCAGGGAAATAATCAGCCCCACTTGCAGCGGACGCATTCCTGGCAGATCCCAAGTCACCGGCGGGTAATTCTTCACCACTTCCGACATTTCCTGGGGTTCCTTGACCACCATCATCTTGACCACACGGATGTAGTAGTAGATGGAGATCACACTCGTGACCAAGCCCAGCAGCACTAAGCCATAGGCTCCCGCTTGCCAACCCGCCCAGAACAGGTACAACTTCCCAAAGAAGCCCACCAGCGGCGGAATGCCACCTAAGGACAGCAGACAAATCGACAACGCCAAGGTCAACAGCGGATCCTTTTGATACAGACCGGAGTACTCACTAATCTGATCCGTCCCTGTACGCAGCGAGAAGAGAATCACACAACTGAAAGCGCCTAGGTTCATGAACAGGTAAGCCAGCAGGTAGAAAATCATGCTGGAGTAGCCTGCATTGGTGCCAATCACCAACCCGATCATGATGAAACCCGCTTGACCGATCGACGAGTAGGCCAGCAGTCGCTTCATGCTGGTTTGCGCCAGGGCGACCACGTTGCCCAGTACCATACTCAAAATCGCCAAAGCGGTCATGACAAAGCGCCATTGTTCATCCACTAGGGGGAAGGCCGTCACCAACAAGCGGATTGCCAGGGCAAACCCGGCGGCCTTAGACCCCACGGACAGGAAGGCGACCACTGGCGTCGGCGATCCTTCGTAAACATCCGGCGTCCACTGGTGGAACGGCACCGCCGCGATCTTGAAGGCGATACCCGCGATCGCAAACACCAGGGCAATCACCAGACCGATCGACGATCCCAGATCCGCACTGGCAATGTGAGCCGCAATCTCGCCCAGCTTGGTTTGCCCACCGGACAAACCATAGAGCAGCGAAGACCCGTAGAGGAAAATCGCCGAACTGGAGGCCCCAATCAGCAAATATTTCAGCGCCGCTTCGTTCGATCGGGGATCGCGTTTGGTGTATCCCGTCAACAAATAAGAGGCAATACTCAACGTCTCCAACGAGACAAAAATCATGACTAACTCATCTGCGCCCGAGAGAAACATCCCCCCCAGCGTCGCGGTGAGTAGGATGGTGACAAACTCTGACAACGCCGTTCCCGACTGCTCGACATAGCGCACAGACATCAGGATGGTCACCGCTGCCGAAAGGGCAACGATCCCCCGGAAGGCGACACTCAGCGCGTCCCCATTAAAGCCACCCAGGAAAGAAATCGGATTCGCGACATTCCACTGTGTGGTGTAGAGCGCAACCACTGCCGCAAGAAGACCCGCGATCGCAACGTAGGGCGTCCACTTCGCGGAGTTAGTCCGTCCCACAATCAGATCGCCAACAATGACAATCATCAACGTGGTGATGACGATGCCTTCTGGCAGGATGACGCCCGCATTCAATTGACTGGCAAGGCTTGCAAAATCCATAGAACCGTCTCTAGGCTGCGTTAATCATAGCGGGAGAAATCTTAATTCTCCCCATTGGATTGTACCGTGCAATTTGATAGGAGATTTTGCCTATTCCAGCTTTTTCGGGGGCCGAACGATTCGAGATCGCTAGGGATCGCCATAGAGACTGCACCGATCGCGCCCATCTCCCACCCCAGTCGCACCCCTGTTTTGTAGGTGGATCATTGATTGAATCTGGGTGGGCGACTCCCTTATAGGGAAGTCCACCCAGCCCCGACAAGTTCCCCCGACAAGTTCACAAGTGCCAGTTCATAAGTGCCAGCGGACTGTTATATATAGATATCCAGATATAGATGTTTTAGAGATTCACTGTTCAAATATCCGCTACTAGCTGCTGCGAAACGTTTCCCCACTGGATTCTTGGATTGCATAGAAAGGTGGAAATTAGGGTGGCTAGTGGTACATCTACCCTCCGATCGGGGCACCATTCTTACAAAAACCTTGTAGTCACGGCGAAACTAACTCGTTATGGTTATAAGTTAAACAGGATGTGTTCGATCGGAACTTGGATCCAGCACGATTTTACTCTAGTCCACCTACCGCCGCTGTTCAGTCGGATTCCCATGTCCACCCTTGTCATTGTCGAGTCCCCCACCAAAGCCAAAACCATTCGGAACTATTTGCCGAAGGGCTACCTCGTTGAAGCGTCGATGGGGCACATTCGGGATTTGCCCCAGTCCACCAGCGATGTCCCCAAGGAGATTACCGACAAGCGGGTGCGGGAATTGGGGGTTGATATTCATTCAGATTTTGAGCCGATCTACCTCATTCCCGATGACAAAAAAAAGGTAGTCAAGGGACTCAAGGATGCACTGAAAGGCGTCGATGAACTCGTTCTGGCAACGGACGAAGACCGGGAAGGCGAAAGTATTTCCTGGCACCTGTTGCAAGTGCTGAAGCCCAAGGTGCCCGTCAAGCGTATGGTCTTCCACGAGATCACCCAGGAGGCCATCCAGGAGGCGATTCGCAACTGTCGCCAGGTGGACGAAAAGCTGGTGCGGGCCCAGGAAACCCGGCGGATCCTCGATCGCTTAGTGGGCTACACCCTCTCCCCCCTGCTCTGGAAAAAGATTGCCTATGGCCTCTCAGCGGGGCGGGTGCAATCCGTCGCCGTGCGGCTACTGGTGCAGCGGGAACGGCAACGCCAAGCCTTTAAACAAGGGTCCTATTGGGATCTCAAGGCGTTATTAGCGATCGCTGAAGATCAGACCAAGGGGAGCAAGCGTAAAAAGGGCAATGGCGAATTTGAGGCCAAGCTGATCACCCTCGGTGGCAAAAAGCTGGCGACGGGGGCAGATTTCGACGAAAATACTGGCCAAATCGCCAAGGGCAAAAAAGTTGTTCTACTCAATGAAGAAGAAGCCCGCGCCTTGCAAGCCCGTCTGACGGGTAAGCCCTGGACCGTTACTGACCTGGAAGAACGGCCCGTCACCCGTAAACCTTCGCCGCCCTTTACCACCTCCACCCTGCAACAGGAGGCTAACCGTAAGTTAGGACTCTCAGCGCGGGATGCCATGCGGACGGCGCAAAGCCTCTACGAAAACGGCTACATCACCTACATGCGGACGGACTCGGTGCACCTGTCCCAGCAGGCTATTTCCGCCGCGCGCAGTTGCGTGGAATCCATGTACGGCCAGGACTACCTCAGTCCCCAGCCCCGCCAGTACACCACTAAGGCCAAGGGAGCCCAGGAAGCCCACGAAGCCATCCGTCCGGCGGGTAGCAGCTTCCGTACACCCCAGGAGACGGGGTTATCCGGTCGGGAGTTCCAACTCTATGACCTGATCTGGAAGCGTACCGTGGCGACCCAGATGGCGGAAGCGCGACAAACCCAGATTTCCGTGACGATCCAGGTAGAGGATGCGGGATTCCGGGCCTCGGGTAAACGCATTGACTTTCCTGGCTTCTTCCGGGCTTACGTGGAAGGGTCGGACGATCCCGATGCGGCGATCGATAACCAAGAGGTGATTTTGCCCGCCATGAAGGTGGGGGATCACCCCGATTGCCACGGCTTGGATGCGATCGGCCACGAAACCCAACCCCCCGCCCGCTATACGGAAGCCTCCCTGGTCAAAATGCTGGAAAGTGAAGGCATTGGCCGACCCAGTACCTACGCCAGCATCATCGGCACAATTATCGATCGGGGCTATGTGCAATCGGCGGGTAACTCCCTGGTGCCAACCTTTACGGCCTTTGCCGTCACCTCGCTGTTGGAAAACCATTTCCCCGATCTGGTTGATACCAGCTTCACCGCCAAAATGGAGCGGACGCTGGATGATATTTCCACCGGGGAAGCGGCCTGGTTGCCCTATCTGAAGAATTTCTACATGGGTGAGTCGGGGTTAGATACCCAAGTCAAGGTGCGGGAGGGGGACATCGATCCCATCGCGGCTAAGACGGTTGAACTGGAGAACCTGGAAGCCAAAATTCGCATTGGCAAGTATGGGGCTTACCTGGAAGTCGATCGGGATGGGGAAACGGTCAAGGCTAACATTCCCAAGGGGCTGACTCCAGCGGATTTGGATCCAGACCAGGTGGAAGTCCTGCTGCGGCAGAAGACCGAGGGGCCGGATAAGCTGGGTCTCCATCCGGAAACCGGGGAACCGATTTTTGTTCTGATGGGCACCTATGGCCCCTACGTTCAGTTAGGGGAAGCAGTGGAAGGCAGCAAGGCTAAACCCAAGCGATCGTCCTTGCCGAAGGGGGTCACGCCGGAAAATATCACCTTGGAGCAAGCCGTTGGACTGCTCAGCCTCCCGCGGACCCTGGGGATGCACCCTGACACAGGTTGCAAGGTACAGGCTAGCCTGGGGCGCTTTGGCCCCTACGTGGTGCATGACCAGGGCAAAGAGGGCAAAGACTACCGATCGCTTAAGGGGGATGACGATCCGGTCACGATCACCCTGGAGCGGGCGTTAGAATTGCTGGCCCAGCCCAAGACCGTGCGGGGTAAACGGGCAGCGGCTAAACCCTTGCGGGAGATGGGTGCCCATCCCGAGGATGGAGAACCCGTGAATCTCTACGATGGCCCCTATGGGGTTTACATCAAGCATGGCAAGGTGAATGCGTCGTTGCCGGAAGGGCAGACGGTAGAGTCTGTGACGATGGAGATGGCGGTGGAAGCGTTGGCGGCCAAAGCAGCTAGCAAGAAGACGAGTAAGGCTTCGGCGAAGACTGCGGCCAAGAAGACGACTACCAAGAAAGCCACCACCACAGCTAAAAAGGCCACGACGAAAAAGACCACCACCAAGAAAACTAGTCCGAAGGCGAGTTAGCTGGCAAGTTAGCTTTAGCTGGCAAGTTAGCTTTTAGCTGGCAAGTTAGCTTAGGTGTGGTGTATCCCGATCGACCTGAGGGATCTGTCTAAACGATCGATCCTCCGGTCGATTGATGATCGTGACGCGGGGCTAGTGGCTGATTTGCTGGAGAAGTTGATCAATTAGACGCACCATTTGCTCGTTTTTTTGAGTTTGGGCAAGGAGTCTAGCTTGCTTAATGGCTGCTAGTCCTTCCTGAACTTGGCCACGATCGTAGAGCGTCTTACCCAGCCGAAAGTGCGCAGGTGCATAATTCGGATTAATCTCCAGGGCAAGGCGATATTCAAAGAGGCAGTCCTCGATATGACCTTGCTGGCAAAGAGCCCCAGCGAGATTATCATGGGCTATGAAATTGTTGGGATCGTGGCGAATGGCGTGCCGATATTCTGCAATCGCCTCTGTAATTTTGCCTTGTTGGAACAGGGCAAATCCACGGTTGTTGTAGGCGATGGTCATGTCTGGAGCAAGTTCGATCGCCTTGTCGTATTCTGCGATCGCCTCTGTCAGCTTGCCTTGCTTGAACAGGGCTAATCCCAGATTATTGTGAGCCATCACGTTACTCGGGTCCAGTCGGATGGCTTGGTGGTATTCCGCGATCGCCTCTTCCAGTTTGTCTTGGCCCGACAGCAACAATCCCAGGTTATTGTGGGCGGAAGCATCCTTGGGGTCAAGCCGAATGACTTGGCGATATTCGGCCATGGCCTCCTCTGTCTTCCCTTGGGTCGTCAGGATTAACGCCAGAGAACTGTGTGTATGGGCAAAATTTGGATAAATGCGAAGAGCTTGTTGGTAGGCTACCACCGCTTCCTCCAACTTGCCTTGCGTAAAGAAAGCAAAACCTAGGTTGTTGTAGGCAAAGGGATCGTTAGGAGTCAAACGGATGGCTTGGTGGTATTCCGCGATCGCTTCATCGACTTTGCCCTGGGCAAACAGCGTGAAGCCTAGATTGTTATGTACGGAGCCCTCCTTGGGATCTAAACGAATCGCTTGGCGATACTCCGCAATTGCGTCCTCTAGTTTGCCTTGGCCGAACAGAATAATTCCTAAGAAGCTATGGGTGTCTGCTAGGTTGGGTTCGAGGTGAATCGCTTGTCTCAGGGCCGCTTCTGCGCCAGCTAAATCACCATCCCCTAAGCGCTGTTGTCCTTGCTTTAGATAGTCCGCAGCAGAGGCCTGCGCAATCACGGCAGTCTGGGTAACAACAGAGAACTCCAAAGAGGACTCCAATGCGGGCCGCTGGAGCAGCCCATTGGTGGGAGTAAGGGCTAGTAGGGCAGGGTTGCCGAAGGGAAGATTGACTACGCCGATCGTGGCAGCCAGTAGGTATGGAAAAAGTGGTCGTGTACCCACATATCATCGCCTCCTTAGCATATCTGAAACTGAAATACTGGGTGCTGAAAGACTCGTCGTTGGAATGCTGTAGGGGAGATCCGATAACGGGAATAACAACGCTAAGTATCTTTTGACGACTGGGGTATATCTATATTCTACCTTCCATCCATCTCCACTCGTTTTCTGGATTCATTCTGGACGGATCATCTCCATTCCCAAGGACGGTTAAGCGATCTAGGATTTTTGGAAGAATATTAGACACAGAATCCTCTGCACTGAGGGTAGCCTTTAGGTGTAGGGTTTTAAGGTGTCATCATTGACGCACACAAATTCTGCACCTATTCACCCACAATTTGCGATCGCGCTTAACGCACAGGTTATGACTGGAGAAAATCTGCCTAATCAAACTTCCCCTGATCAAACTTCCCCTGATCAAACGCCCATTGATGCTGAAGCGTTACTGACAGCGATGCGACGCAAGCAAGGCACTTGGGTGGAATGGGCGGAAGCTTGCCAAGCCTTGCAGAAAGCGGGACAGACCGATCAAGCGATCTTTGAAGCCACGGGATTTGAACCGATTCAGCAGAATCAAATTATCGTTGCGATGCAGGTTTACAAATCCATTGTGCAAGTGGGCATTAATGATGCCACGCAGACCCATTTCGGGCAGCGGGCCAGTGATGTGTTGTATGAGTTCCGCATTCTGGCTCCTAGCGATCGGGCGACGGCGGCGGAATTTGCCTGCGATCGCAAAATTGACATGGATGAGGCGCGGGAAATTGCTAAGGCGATGAAGGACTTTACGCGCCTGAGCCAACCGCCTGCGGAATTTACCAGTCATCCCGGCGATATCATGGCCTATTTTGCTTGGCGGGCGGCGAAACAAAAGACGGATTTGCAGGCGCGATCGTTGCTGATTGCCAAGGGCTTGAAATATGCCCACAGTGTCACGGCGCGGCGGCAGGTGGAAGGGTTGCTGACGGATTTTTCGGCCAGTCCTGCCAAGGCCGCTCCCCGGTTACCCGTCTATCGCCTAGAGACCGATGAGGAGTTGCCCAGTGTGTTGCCAGTCGTGGGTGAAATGCCGTTGACGCTGGCGGATCTGCAAGCAGTCCCCCTCTATGAAACAGAGGAACCCTTTGGCATTGTCAAATTTTCTGGAACGGGGGCCTATGTGCCGGTTCCCGGTTGGCAGGTGATTCGCACGGCGTCCGATCCATTGGTGCTGTTGGCGATAAGTGATCAGTTGCCGACGCGCTTGCCGGGGAACGTGGAGCAGGTTTTGGTTGTGGTCGATCGGGCGCAGCGATCGTGGGATGCGGATAGTTATTTCGTGGTAGCGAATGAGGCCAACGAATTAGAAATCCAGTGGTTTGAGGAAGCTCCGGCGGGTTCGTTGCTGGGCCGGGTGATTCTGGTGATGCGTCCGAAGAAGATTTTGGATGAGAGCTATACGCAGGAACTTTGGCAGTTTGAGGAGTAGCTGTTTATGCCTACTTGGATCTACATTATACCCTAGGAACTTTCCTACCCAATAGATGGGGGGATTCCAAGGGATATTTCGGGTAAGCCATTGAAGTACTAGAAGTCAACAAGCGTATGGATAAAGATTTAACGTCATCTCCCTTGGAGCGCCAAAATATCCTGAATAATCGTTATGCTCTGGAGAAATTGCAAGAACATCTAGGCTTGGGTGGCACGTTCTATGATGGGGAGTGGCTTTTCACCAAGCACCAGCTTGTTGAGATATTTGGCGTCAGTGGAAGCACGATCGAGAAGTACCTAGCTAGTCATAACGCTGAGCTAAGTGCTAATGGCTATATTGTTCTGCGAGGTTCAAAACTCAGAGCATTCAAGGCTTTGATAGGTGGTACCGTAATTGATTACGGTACCAAAACCTCGATCTTAGGCGTATTCAACTTTAGGGCAATGCTCAATCTTGCTATGGTACTAGTGGAAAGCGATCGTGCTCGTGTCATTCGATCTCGCATCCTCGATATCGTGCTTGACGTAATGGCAGAGCGAGTCGGAGGTCACACAAAATATATAAATCAGAGGGATTGTGACTATCTACCTGCTGCTTATCAAGAATTCAACTATCGTAAAGAGTTCACGAATGCCCTAGGTGACTATGTGGAAATGGGCAAGGCCAAGTACGGTATCTATACTAACAAGGTGTATCAGATTGTTTTCCGAGAAAAGGCTCAGGAATATCGCCAAATACTAAAACTGAGCAACCGAGAAAATCCCCGAGACACTATGTACACCGAAGTTCTCAAGGCTATTGCAAGTGTTGAAAATGGCTTAGCCGCTGAGATCAAGGCTGCGGCTGAGCGGCTGAACCGAAAGTTACGTCCTCCAGAAGTAGATAATATTTGTGATGAGGCTGACAACAATCCATTCTTGAAACCCATCATCGAAGATGCTCGCATCAAAATGGCTAGCCGTGATTTAGGGTTTCGAGATGCTCTTCATCACCAATTAGAGGCATATATTCAGAGTGTTCCAGAAAGTGATTTTGAACGCTTTTTAGGTGAAGCAAGTCGTTCTCTAGAAGAACAACTCTCGGATCCTGAAATTTTGGCGGTATTTAAGCGTTTGAAGGATCGCTAGGGTTTGACAAAAATGGTCTTCTACTTTGATATTCACTATGCCGTAAAAGTTCATGATTGGATTATTGAACAATCTGGGGGCGTATTTGGGATCCAAAATATAGGTTTACTAGAGAGTGCCCTAGAGCACATCCAAAACGATGATTACTATCCAGAGCTTCATCACAAGCTAACTCACCTTGTCTTTGCAATTAATAAATTCCATGCGTTCACCGATGGCAATAAACGGTCTAGTATTGCGCTTGGTGCTTACTTACTTCAGATTAACGGTTACGAGTTTGCAATTCAGAAATTTGTGCTGGAGATGGAAAATATAGCGGTCTGGCTCGCTGATGGAAAAATCTCTAAAGAATTGCTAACCGAGCTAATTGAGTCAATTCTTTTTGAAGATGACTTCAGTGAAGCATTAAAACTGAAGCTAGTTCTCGCAGTAAATATTGAAGAGCCATAGCACAAAATTAATTCAACCGCTCACGTTAATAGTCCTTGGCGATCTTGGCAACTTTGGTACCGGGGTAGTAGGAGCCGAGGATTTGTACGTATTTGTAACCCTGTTCCGCGAGGTTGAGTGCGCCGAGTTGGCTCATACCTTTGCCTGCGAAGGCTTCGGCTACGATGTCATCGGAAGCTGCGTAGAGGGATTCGACGATGCCGCCTTTATAGCTGACGTATTCTCCAGAAGTCATGTCTACGGCTTGGTTGGTGCGATCGTCTTCTTTTTCGATGCCGCTATAGACTTGGAAATATTCGTCGTTGCCCAGGTGATAGAGCGGGTGGGCGGGTTTGAAATAGTAGGTCATAGCGTAGGAGCGGGCGGCAACGGCTTGGGCTTTGAGAGCTTCAGGACTCCAACTGGGGGACACTTCGCTAGCAACAACGCTGTAGAGATACTGACGCATATTGACATAGTTAACGGCTTGGAGTTGGCCCTGGTGAATGGCAAGTAGGAGTTTGCCGCGATAGGCGCGATTGTTGACGTAGAGCAGGCCGCCGGGTTCTGGGGTGATGAAGGCCCCGAGGGGCAGTTTGGAGCTACCGAGGCTAATGCCTTGGCCGTCGAATTGGGCGGTGTAGACTTCGCCTGCGGTCATGGTTGCAATCTTTTCACCCTTGTCGTTGCTGACAATACCGTTGGTGGAGCTAGCAATCACGATCGCGTTGCCTTTAGCGATGCCGACATGCATTTCGATATAGGCGTCTACAGGAGCATTGGTCGCTTCGAACAGAGCCTTGGCGCGGCGGTTCATCTCCTTTTGTTCGGGGGTGAGTTTGGAGAGATCGACGGGGGTGGGGCTGGGGGATGCGGTGGGTTTGGCGGCGGTGGTGGCGGCGGTGGAATTTGGGATTTGGGATGCGGGGGTGGGGATTGGGGAGGCTGGGAGGCTGGGAGGGTTGACTAGGGTAGATTGGGGCGGGGTGGGGGGACGGTGTTGGTCTAGGCCCCAGGCGATCGCGGGGAAGATGCCGAGGAGGGGGAGGAAGATCCACGGGTGTTGGTGAACCCATTGGCGGAGAAGTTGTTTGGCGGAGGGGGTGGGGGTGGCTGGGGTGGGTTGGGTGAGTTCTTGGACGAGGGCTTCGTAGTCGGCGGAGCAGGGTTCAGCGGCTTGGGGTTGGGGAACAGCAGGATCGATCGTGGGGGTGGGGTTAGCGTCGGCTATGGGCTCCACGGTGGGGCTGGGGGGAGTTGCTGTTTTCGATCGTTTGAATGGGAAGTTCACCGCTGTTTACCTGTTTGTTAACCGTTTGCTAACCCGTGGAAAATACACTCGCCTGTTTAATCAAGCTGTCCAGCTTTCTATGATAGCGATCGAGGTTACGGATTGACAGGTTTGTGGGAATGGGTGGGGGAGAACTGGTTAGACTAGAGGAATGATGGATCTACGGGAGGTGGCTGCATGAATGTGTTGGCGGAACCGTTGACGATCGCGGCTTCGGCGATGTTGTTGAGTGATGAGCAGTTTTATCAGTTGTGTCGGCAGAATGAGGCGCTACGGTTTGAGCTGTCGGCGGAGGGGGAGTTGATTGTTATGTCGCCGGTGGGTGGGGAAAGTGGCAAGCGGGAAATGGCGCTGGGGTCGCGGGTGTGGAATTGGAATGAGGCGGCGCAGTTGGGGGAAGTGTTTAGTTCTTCGACGATTTTTCGGTTGCCGAATGGAGCAAAGCGATCGCCGGATGTGGCGTGGGTGCGGGGCGATCGGTGGGCGAGTTTGACGCGGGAGGAGCGGGAACAGTTTCCGCCGATCGTTCCGGATTTTGTGATTGAATTACGGTCTGCGACGGATGGGTTGGCGAGTTTGCAGCGGAAGATGGTGGAGTATCGGGATTGTGGGGTGCGGTTGGGCTGGTTGATTAATCCGCAGGATGAGCGGGTGGAGATTTATCGGCCTGGGATGGAGGTGGAGGAGGTGGAGTTGCCTGCGGTGCTGTCGGGGGAGGATGTGCTGCTGGGATTTGAGTTGGAGTTGCGACGGTTTGATCCCCCTAATCCCCATTATGAAGGGGGACTTTGAAAAATTGTTGGTGGGTATTCGATCGCGCAGTGGAAATAATCTGGGATGAAAAGGAATGACGTTTGTATTTGAGATTGTGGGGGAGGTGGATGCATGACTGTGTTGGCGGAACCGTTGACGATCGCAGCTTCGGCGATGTTGTTGAGTGATGAGCAGTTCTATCAATTGTGTCGTCAGAATGAGGCGTTGCGGTTTGAGCTGTCGGCGGAGGGGGAGTTGATTGTTATGTCGCCAGTGGGTGGGGAAAGTGGGAAGCGGGAGTCGCGGTTAATTGCGCGGGTGGATGTCTGGAATGAGGCGGCGCAGTTGGGGGAGGTGTTTAGTTCTTCGACGATTTTTCGGTTGCCGAATGGGGCGAAGCGATCGCCGGATGTGGCGTGGGTGCGGGGCGATCGGTGGGCGAGTTTGACGCGGGAGGAGCGGGAACAGTTTCCGCCGATCGTTCCGGATTTTGTGATTGAATTACGGTCTGCGACGGATGGGTTGGCGAGTTTGCAGCGGAAGATGGTGGAGTATCGGGATTGTGGGGTGCGGTTGGGCTGGTTGATTAATCCGCAGGATGAGCGGGTGGAGATTTATCGGCCTGGGATGGAGGTGGAGGAGGTGGAGTTGCCTGCGGTGCTGTCGGGGGAGGATGTGCTGCTGGGATTTGAGTTGGAGTTGCGACGGTTTGATCCCCCTAATCCCTCTGATTCAGTGAGACATTGAAGGATAAGCGGGACTTTGAAAAAATTGTTTGTGAGTATGCGATCTTGGGGGGTTGATCGCTGCGGGGGTGGTTTGGCTGGGCTGGATATAATTGAAGCAATGATTATCCGTTCCTGGAATAGCATATGTTTTTTGAGGGATTGGCGACGGCTGGGGCAGTGGGTGTGGGCCAACTGGTGTTTGACCAAGTGCTCAAGCTAGGACAGGCGGCGGCGGAAGATTATGTGAAGGATTTTTTTAAGGATTCGTTGAAGGCCGGGGTGGCACGGACGAAGCCGGATGTGACGAAGAAGGCGGTGGCGAGTGCGTTGCAGGAGTTTCTGGCGATCGTTGTGGAGGAGTTGGAGGATCGGGAACTGTCACGGGCGGAGATTCGCGATCGCTATGAGGTGAATTTGGTGCAGTTTGTGCAAGAGGCTGCGGTGAAGCCGTTGCTGGGGCAGGCGTTTGAGAAGGATTGCAAGCAGGTGGATACGGAGACTCTGGCGGCAGTTTGGCAGCGATCGCAGCGCAAAGGTAAGCCGTTTACGCCGATGCCGGAGGGGTTTGATTGGGATGGGGTGGGCAGTTTGTATTTGAAGAAGGTACGGCGGATTGTGCGGGAGACGCCGGAGTTGCGGGCACTGCTGGAGGTGGAGTTACAGGAGCAGCAGGCGGAGAGTTTGCAGCAGCTTGCGGGGGTGAATCCGGGGTTTGATGTGGTGAAGTACCGGGAGAGTTTGCAGTGTAGCTATGGCTATTTGAAGCTGTATACGTTGGATAGTACCTATCAGGCGGATGCGATCAAGCTGTGGCGGATGTTTATTGAGCAGACGGTGCGGGAGGCGTTGCCGCCGTTGCGCTATGAGATTCCGCTGGATGTGAAGCGGCAGTTACAGGCGGAGGGGGGATTGGAGGCGGATCTGTCGGCGGAGGCGTTGGCGGTATATCGGCAGGAGTATTTTCAGCAGCCTGCGCGGAAGGTTTTGGAGGCGGTGGCGGATGCGCAGAAAGCGGTAATTTTGGGTGATCCGGGGGCGGGGAAATCGACGTTGTTGCAGTATTTGGCATTGGAATGGGTGGAAGATCAAGGGGGTGAGGGGAAGACGCAGGCGTTGCCGTTACTGATTGAGTTACGGGAATATGTGCTGGATGGGGTGAAGGGATTTTTGGAGTTTTGGCATCGGGGCAAGGGAGCGGATTGGCTGTTTGATTCGTTGCAGTTAGATCAGTATTTGCAGTCGCAGCCGACGATCGTGATGTTTGATGGGTTAGATGAGGTGTTCGATCTAGCGACGCAGGAAGCTATCAAAGATGAGATTGTGCGGTTTAGCCAGCAGTATCCCAAGGCGAAGGTTTTGGTGACTTCTCGGATTATTGGCTATAACCCGGAGCGCTTGCAGCAGGCGGGTTTTCAGCAGTTTACGATTCAGCCGTTAGATCGGGAGGAGATGCATGAATTTATCGATCGCTGGTACGATTTGGCGTTGGGCAGCGATTCGGATAAGGGGCGGTTGGTGACGCAGTTGAAGGATGCGATCGAGCAGTCTCAGGCGATTCAAGATTTAGCCGACAACCCATTATTGCTGACAATGATGGCAATTTTGAATCTAGAACCAGGGGAATTGCCACAAAAACGTACTGATTTATATAAGCGTGCATCGTTACTTCTTGTAAGCAAATGGGATTTAGAACGTAAGTGTTTGCCAGAAGGTTGGGTCGAACCATGGGTAAAGCAAGAAATATTGAGTCTAATTGCTTATGAAATGCAAGTGAGCAATGAAGGGTTAAGAGGGAATTTAATTAGCGCAAGACGACTAACACAAATTTTGACAAGTTATTTGCAAGATCAGTGTTTTGAAGCTCCAAGAGAAAAAGCGAAGAAGCTAATTGAAGAATTTCGGCATCGAAATTGGATTTTGTGCGATCGGGGGGCGGATACTTACGGGTTTGTGCATCGCACGTTTTTGGAGTATTTTTGCGCGATGGAGATTGTACATCGATTTGAGAAGTCGCGGGAGTTAACGTTTGAGCAGTTACGGGATGAGGTGTTTGGGGGGCATTGGCAGGATGAGACTTGGCATGAGGTTTTGAGGCTGATTTGTGGAGCGATCGATTCTCAGTTTGCAGGGCAGTTAATTGAATCTTTAATAGGTTTAAAGAGAAGTGATAGAAAAGATAGTAATCGATTAGAGCAAGAGCTTTATAGTATTTCATTGGCAATTGAATGCTTTGCTCAAATACATAATTCTCAGCCATCTCAGAGAGTATCAAATGTTTTATTGGAGGCAACTCAACAAGTCTTTCTGGCAGAAAATTATTCGTCATGGTATCCATTAGAACTTATTCGTATGGGCAATGCTGTTTCATCTATTTGGAAGGAAGATCAGGAGTTGCTGGAATGGCTAATATCTCATCTTGAAAGTTCTACTCCCTTTGCAATATTTGCATTATCAGCAATTTCTAAAGGTTGGCGAAATAGTATTGATGTACCTCGTTTTCTGATTGATCTAGCGCATAAAAATTACACCCATGCATCATCAGAGGCAGTTAGTGAACTAGCTCGAAGTTGGAAGTCTGATCCACGAACCTTACCATTACTCAAAACATTAATTCGCCAGAAAAAAAACATACGTCAACCTGCTATTCATGCATTAGCAAGGGGTTGGAAAGATGAGCCAGATACTTTACTTACTCTTCAGGTTATTGCCTGTGATGGTGATGATCCTTTTGCACAACACATAGCAGTACGGGGAATGCTGACTGTCTGGGAGGCAAATCTTGATGTCAGAAAATTTCTACTTGATTTCGTAATGGATGATTCTATCCATCAGAAGGAGCATCAAACTGATCATCCACGGCTAGTTGTACTCATAAGCCTTTCAGACGAATATCCCCTACATCCCGAAACGATCGAACTATTGCGCGATCGCGCCCTCAACGACCCCGACGAGCAACTCCGCCAATGGGCACAAGAACAACTTCAAAAACTAGAAAATAGCCCTTGATATGCACATCATCCCCCGCAAAGAGAACAAAAACCATGAAAACTCTAGACATCAACCAAACCATCACCAACTGGACAAACCTTTCCAGCACTATCTTTGTTCCCCGCACTGAAGCTGAATATGACGCATTAGTCGAACTGCTCGATCGGTTAATCGATCAAGTCGGTGAAGACGAAACCCATCCCCTCGCCTCCATGATGGATGTCATTGGCGCACTCATCGAAAACTATGAAACTGCCAACGTACCAGAATTAGAAGCCGCTTCTTGACCCGCGATGGAATTCGATCGAACGATTGCGCGATCGTGCCCTCAACGACCCCGACTCCAAACTCCGCCAATGGGCACAAGAATAACTGCAAAAGCTGGAGACTCAGCAATAGCAGACTAGCTTGAATTGAGCTTATAATCGAGTATGGCATGGCTACCTCACAGGAGGCTAAACGTGGAATCCACCATCGACATCCCAGGACTTAAAGCCCTCATCAAAGAAACCATGCGAGAAGTCCTCCAAGAGGAACGAATTCTTCTCTGCAAAATGCTCATGCCCTACATTAGTGACGAAGAGCAAGCTGAAATCAACGCTCAGTTTGGCAAACCTGGTGATGACGAAGATGAAGAATGGATTGACATGACAGAGTGGGTCAAACATGGTGGTCAGATTCCGGAAACAAGCAATTAAGTTTCTCCAAAAATCAAACCCAAAGCTCGTTGCTGAAATTCAAGAACAGCTTAACCAGATTGATGCATCGATCGAACTCCAGTCAATCATCCCTTTCACAGAACTCGACATTACAAAGATGAAAGGAGATTGGGCTGGGTATTTTCGGCTACGTATCGGTGATATTCGAGTCATTTTCACCGTAGATGATGAATCTGGCAACGTCGATGTTTACAAAATAGGCAATCGTGGTGATGTTTACAAGTGATTCTCTCCTCAATGACCCCGACTCCAACTCCGCCAATGGACACAAGAACAAATACAAAAACTAGAGCCTAGCTCTTGATACAACAGAACTCGATCGACAGATAGAAGTCCCCAAAAAATTATAGTTTTACAATAAAAGGAGTCCTCATAATGGCTGAAAACACTGTGAAACTAGAACAACAAGTTGAGTTCGAGTCTTTACTCGCAGTAGTCTCATCTCTCAATAAGGCTGATAAGCATAAACTCCTAGAAATCTTAGAGGATCAACTGTTTGACGATGCTCTAGAAAACGATCCAGAACTGATGGCAGAGATTGAAACCGCTCGTGCTGACTATGCCGCAGGGGACTACATCACCTTTGAAGAATATCTTGCCCAACGTCGAGCCTCCGGTGTATGACCTATCAAGTTACTGTTCCCAAAGCTGTCCAAAAACAAATTGATGCACTGCCGCTGGAAATCCTCGATCGTGTTGCAGAAATCATTCAGGATTTAGCTGAAAATCCACGCCCTAATGGTGTTACAAAACTAAAAGGCAGCGATCGTACCTATCGCCTCCGAGTGAGTGATTATCGAATTGTGTACGATATTTACGATAAGGAGTGAGTGATTGTGCTAATTCGATGTCAGCATCGACAGGAGGTTTATCGCAAATGATCCTGCACTATTCCGAAGACAATCAACTCGTACTCATTGAAATCCTCGACCTCGCTCAGTTTCTCGCCACCAATGATGGTGAATTCCAAGAACTGATCTACACCTAAGATCAAGGTCCTACGATCGAACGATTGCGCGATCGCGCCCTCAACGCCCCTGACGATCAACTCCGCCAATCGGCACAAGAACAACTGCAAAAACTAGAGCCTAGCCCCTAGGCCAACCGCTCCGCCTCCAACCCGCAAGATTTATAATTTTAATCAAGGAGGTTCATCCTATGACACATCAGCTTCAACAGGCCATCACCCTGGCGCAGTCTTTATCGATCGAAGATCAGCTTGAACTCTTAAAAACCCTGTCAGCAATGATTCAGCAAAATTATGCACTGGAAAATGGCGATAATGACAACGATGATGAAGTTAAATTCTCCGCAGAAAGTTTCAGCCGTTCTTGGCATCAAATGATGACCGGCCAAACTTTCCCATTAGAACAGCTATGGGAAGACTCAGACGATGAGTGATAATCCTCCACCCATCCAGATACAATTCACCTCAGAATTTAACCGCAAATTCAAGGCTCTCAAAAAAAGATACCGAAATATTCAATCCGACTTGCAGCCTGTTCTAGAAGAATATTGCTCAATATCCTGTATCAACCATTTGGTAACGATCGTGCCCTCAACGATCCCGACGATCAACTCCGCCAATGGGCACAGGAACAACTCAAAAAAACTAAAGCCTAGCCCTTGAAAGCGACAATATACCTGAATTTGAAGCAGCCTCCAAAAACCAGGATTTTTAGAAAATCCCGGTTTTTAAAGCGACTTACTCCGCTGCCCGATCGCGCTCCATCATGCTGATGTATTTCCAATCGGAACCGAGGACTGGAATCGGTGGACTCCAACGAATGCGTTCACAAAACCGCACCACTTGTAGTTGGTTAATCGTGGATTGGATCTCTTCGCGGGTGCCGAGCAGGTAGATTTGGAACGGTCTGCGGCTATCGTCGATCGCGCGATCGCTGCCGTCAAAGCCAGTAAACATGGGATTTCTCCTAAACGTAGAGGGGAAGAAATCCCAAAAATTAAGACCACCCTCTGTGCAGGACAAGTAGGGTGGCCCGATCGAATGTTAAAATCCGTGTCAGACCGCCTAGCTGCTAACTCCAGCTTGGGGTTTAGCTACCCTCTGTTGGGTCCAATCAACGTTGGGTAGCGCCTTAATTTTTGGGGTCGTAGCTGATTCAATCGGGACTTTAAAACAACTTCAAAACACGGTTGTACTCAGCTATGAGAAGCAACAGTACTAAGAAACCAACTAACCTGTCAACCGTACTGAGACACTTCGCAACAGTGTGGATGAGCAACATCAAGCGAGACTGACATAAAATCACAACTGAGCAAGCAAATCCATCGGAGTATAGACAGGTATACTCGACTCAGTAAAATCTTGATGATCGCGAGTAATGATTGCCTCTAGTTGATTCAAAGTCGCACAAGCCAGTTGAATACTATCTTCAAAATCCTTGAGATTCAAGCTTAGTGATGTTTCTACGACTTGACGATCAACTTGACAGAAATTGAGTCCAGTCAAAATTCTCTGGATTGCAGTAATAGCAACTTCCCGCCCTTCAGCTTTACGAATAATGTAAAAAATATTGGTAATTGTTGTCGCAGCAACGTAGCCCTCAAGCCGACCTTCTTCTATCTGTCTAAAAAGTTGAAAAGTGGATTCAACAAAGGGTTCTCGCTCTAGCAGTAAATCGAGAACAACATTTGTATCAATTAAAACTTTCATCATCAAACTTATTGATACTTTTCCGTAAGGTAGTCGGTATAGTCCGCTTGCAACTCCTCATCACTGAGAGTCTGTCCAGCACGTTTCGCAATCCCCAGAAGTCCTGTTAGCGTTCCAGGTGCTACTTTTGGGACACTACTCGAAGACTGGCTGCTCGAAGCTTGACTGAGTTGTTTCTGGTGCAAAAATTCAGCAAAATCAAGAACCTCGCTGACTTGGTCATCTGGAAGAACCTTGATTAAAGCGTAAAGTTTTTCAGCAGCAGTCATAGAAAGTTCAGAAAGGGAAGCGAAAGGATAACTCAATTATCGCGTAGATTACTGGAGGCATTGGTAGGTGCGATCGAGCAATCCCCCACCCCTCAAGCACCTGCCCCCTCAAACACCCTGCCAAGTCCCATGGAAACTCGGCGGAATCACCTCCGGCAACCCCAACCGACAGATCGGCCCCTCTGCCAACCGCTCAGCCCCATACACCCACACCTCACTACAACCCCGATCGCCGTCAAACACCACCGTCAAAACCCAACCCCGCTCCGGATTCTCCCGATCGGGCGCATAGATCGGCTCCGTCGGATAGCGATTCTCCCCACAATCCGCGATCGTCAGATCCCCCGTCTCCCCATCCACCCGCGCGATCGCCCCAAACAACTCACCCATCGTCTCATCCACCCCCGATCGATGCACATTCACAAACGTTTCCCCCCACGGTTGCCCCACGCATTGCGGAGCCACCACCGGAAACTCACAATGCCGATCGACCAGCGGAAACGCTTCTAAGACCCGCGATCGGGCCACATCCAACCGCAACCGCCACAACCGCGCCCCCGCCACCGTTTGCACCCGCCCCGTCGCCACCTCCCGCAGGAACTCATTCGTCGCAAAATCCTCATAGCGCACCACATCCAGCACCACCGTCCCATCCGCCAGTTCCGCCCCATTGCCAAAATGCCACTGGAACCAAGGCTCCACCCGCCACCGCGCTACTAATGCCAAGGACTCCCGATCGCACACCACAATCTCCGTCCCCAACTGTGGCTGCCACTGCATCCCCTCCGAAAACGTCTTCAGCTTCAACAGCACCGGCGGCAAATTCAACTGCACCGGCGGAATGCAAAAAATCAAATACCGCCCCGCCAAGACAAAATCATGGAGCAACGGAATCCCCGCTAACTTCACCTGCCCCCGCTGCTGCACCTGGCCCGTCCGATCGCTGCGGTAGAGATGCAAAATCGTCTCCCGCCCAAAGGCCACCCCAAAATTAAAAATCTCCCCCGTCCGTCCATCCCGCTTGGGGTGCGCCGAATAACTCGCCTGCGGGGACAACCCACCTAACGGATCCAGCCCCCGCGTCTCCAACGTCTGCAAATCCAACCCGTGGGGCAGTCCCCCCTCCCACAGCGCCAACAGCCGATCGTCCAGCGCCAACACCGACGTATTCGCCGCATTCTTCAGCGATCGCCAGCGCTGCACCCAACTGTCTGACCCGTGGCTGCCATAGCCACCATAGAGGAACCGCCCCGCCTGCTCCTCCGCCAAGTAGCCCGCCGTTTCCACATAGCGATAGGTTGCCGTCACCCCCGCCGCCGCAAACTTAACCGCCAGAATCGCCCCATCCCCATCAAACCAATGGCCCACCCGGCGATGACCTCCGGTCGGTCGAAGACCATCCCCCCGTTCCAGCCGCCCCGGCCCATTGCGATAGAGCGTTCCCCGCAGCCCTGGCGGTACCTGCCCCGCCACCACGGGCAACCCCTGCGCCCCAAACCCCTGGGCCGTATGCAACACCGCCCCTGACCAAGCTTTTGCCCCAGCTTGATTTGCTCCAGTTTGATTTGACCCAGCGTTTGACTCAGCCTTCAGCACCATAGGACTCGATCGATAACAAATCGATAACAACAGGACAACCATTGCCACCCTAGCAGAAAACTTTGATCCGCCCAGATCCGCCCTCCAATCCCGTCCGGTGAACTGGCTCCTGTCCCCGCGATCGAATCTCTTGATAAGTAATCATGCCTAACCCTAGTGCCTAACCTAGATAGGTCTGGTACAATGCCGAATGTCGTTTTAGATAAATCGAACGTTGAGCCAGTCGATTGATCTACCTAAGGTAGACGAATTTCTACAAGAGCTAGCAACCATTCAGCAGACAGGCTCGAAGCGGGTTGCTATGTTGGGGTCGCGTCATGTACCAATTACGCATCAAAAGCTGATTGAACTCATGACCTTTGCACTGGTGTCTGAAGGGAACCGAGTCATCACTTCGGGGTCAACGGGCACCAACTTCGCCGCAATCCGGGGCGCACTCCGAGCTGATCCATCTCTATTGACCGTGATTTTGCCCCAGAGCCTCGATCGCCAGCCTACGGAATCCCGTGAGCAGCTTGAGAGTGTTATGAACTTGGTGGAACATCCCGAAAACAACGATTTGTCCTTGGGTGAAGCCAGCGCCCTGTGCAACCAAGAGATTATCTCGCGGTGCCAGCAGTTGATTTGTTTCGCCTTCCACGACAGCCGCACCCTGCTGCAAACCTGCAAGGAAGCCGAAGAACAACGCAAGGTCGTCACGATCTTTTATTTTGACTAAACCATTCTGGCGAGCCAACAATAACGATCCTGCATCAACCAGCCACTCAGTCAGGTCATTCTGTCTGTGTGGGTTTATTGTGCAGCTTCAAAATTGTTGGATGAGAGTGGATTTTTTGATGGCATAATCCTTGTCTGACAAGGCTAGGCAAAACTAGGCAAAACTAGGCAAGATCATGTTTCTTTCTCAATTACCGATACAAACGGTGCTGCTAGGGGCGATCGCCACAGCAGCCTTTTTAGTGTATTTGCCCTTTATGGCGGTGGGCTATGCACGGGCCACTAAAGGCTACGACACCTCGGCTCCCCGCGCCATGTTTGACCAACTGCCAGACTGGGGCAAACGCGCCACCTGGGCTCACCAGAATGGTTGGGAAGCCTTCGCGATTTTTACAGCCGCCGCTCTAATGGCCTACGTTGCGGGGGTAGACTCCGATAGCGCTCGTTGGGCTGTGGTGCTGCATTTGATCGCTCGCACTCTCTTTCCCCTGTTCTATATTTTCAACATCCCACCCCTGCGATCGTTGATGTTTGGGATCGGGTCGTTAGCCAGCTACAGCCTGATGTATTTAAGTATTCTCCAGAGCTTATCGAAGTAACCCCAGTTTGGGTCATCATTTGTACCAGGCTGGTTACTCAACCGAGTGGATTCATCGAGTTGATTCACCGAGTGGATTCAAGGACAAGCGCGTCCCCCTTTGCAAAGATTAAGGTAACGATTAGACCTATGGCTGGAACCTATTCATTTGATATCGTGAGCGATTTCGATCGGCAGGAATTAGTCAATACCGTCGATCAAGTTACCCGAGAAGTCAACAGTCGCTACGACCTGAAGGATACCAACACCACGCTGGAACTGGGCGAACAAGCGATCGTGGTTAATACCGCCAGCGAAATGACTCTACAGGCGGTGACGGATATTCTGGCGCAAAAGGCATCGAAGCGGGGCCTCTCGCTGAAAATCTTCGACTACGGCAAAATCGAAACCGCCAGCGGCAACCGGATTCGCCAGGAAATCACCCTGAAAAAAGGCATCAGCCAAGAAATCGGCAAGCAGATTACTAAGCTGATCCGGGATGAGTTTAAAAAAGTCCAAGGCTCAATCCAAGGGGATGCGGTTCGTGTGTCGGCTAAATCCAAAGATGAACTACAAGCTGTCATCCAACGCATGAAGCAGGAAGAATTCCCCGTCGCCCTGCAATTCAACAACTTCCGTTAACCCGCATCCGGCCCACTAAAATCCCCCCTGCGACATTCCCCCTTTTGAAGGGGGGCCAGGGGGGATCGAATTTAGAGCATTAACAACAAAACGGGTTTAATGCGATCGATTCAACACGCCGAATCGATCGTCAGCCATTACACCGCAACCTTTGCCGCATCCAACGCTTCCACCAAGCTGCGTACTGCTGCAACCATAGCGATTTCGCTGTTGAGTTGGTTGATGGCTGAGCCAACGCCCACACCCGCTGCACCCGCTGCCACAGCCATGGGAGCCGTCACGCTGGAAATCCCCGACGCGCAAAGCACAGGCACATTCACCGCATTGGAAATTTCGTAGGCCGCTGCCAAGGTGGGAGCCGCTTTTTCAATCAAGCCCAACACGCCAGCGCTTTGGGGCGCTGCACTGGTACCGCCTTCGGTTTGGATAATGTCTGCACCCGCTTCCACCAGCGCTTCTGCCAGGGCCACTTGCTCATCCAGAGCGAGGACGTGGGGCACGGTGACGGAAAGGGTCACATCGGGCAGCAGGGCACGGGTTTGTTGCGTTAGGGCCAGCACTTCCGCCGCACCAAACACTCGACCTTGGGCATAGAAGCTATCAAAGTTGCCAATTTCGATCAGGTCAGCCCCTGCTGCTACCGCCATCACGAACTGTTCCGGTTCCACCGCAGAGACGCACACGGGCAGGTGGGTGAGTTCTTTGACCATGCGGATCAGGTCAGCATCGGCTGCGATGTCCACAAACGTTGCGCCACCCAGTTCTGCCGCCTTCACCACCGCTGCCACATTGGCCCGATCGAAGTTTTGCAGGCCACTGATTACTTTCAGCGCACGCTTTTGTTCAAATGCACTCTGGAGCGTAGGAAGAATGGTCATAGTTCTTTCTGGTTCAGAAAATGAGTTTCACCTATTTTAAAGGATCAAGGGTGTTAAGGCATCAGGGGCTGCTGGACTCGCACTAAGGGAGGCGATCGGGTTGCTGTCTAGATTGCGGCCTTAGTCTTTCCCCGAGTTAACGATCGGGTTTAATGCCAATCAAAAGCGCGAGTTCTAACCATTTCCAATAGCAATCCACATCGACAAACCCAATTTCCCGCAGCCATTGCAATTGCGTTCCCATCTCCAATAACTGATTTGATGGATCATCGTTTTCCGGCAAAATATTGAGCCTTTCTAAAAACCGATGGTGCACCCGTTGCGAAGGGGAGGCTACGTGTTCCAGATTGCAAAAAATACCGCCCGGTTGCAGGTGGCTAAAAATTTCCTGATAGAGCGATCGCTTACGATCGTGGCTCAAGTGGTGAATCGCGAAACTGGAAACGATCGCGTCAAACTGACCTAGGTCGGGTAACGGCTGATCTAAATTGTGCTGAACGATGGTAACGGTCGGATCATCGGCAAAGCGATCGCGCACTGCCGTCAGCATCGTGGGCGAGAAATCAAGGGCGGTGGCGACACTGACCGATCGGGTGGCTTTGACTAAGGCCAGTAAGCGACCATTGCCTGTCCCCAAGTCCAAGACGCGATCGATCTGTGGCGGTAAGTGTTCTAGCAGCGTAGTTTCGCCGTCTTTGCGGTGGGGAATGGTGTCGGCCCGTTCCAAATAGCTGAGGGCATGGCTGGCCTGATCCCAGAGGTTCATAGAGACTCCCAGAAATGAAGATGATTGAATATACTACAAATACTACAAACCTGCAAAACCAACTGTGCAAAATCTCTAGATGGAATTCTTGCTGATTGCTGGGGGGGATAAAATTCAGCAGACAGGGTGTTCCTGGTTTTGGATTGGGGCTAGAGTGGTTGAGGAGTCAGGGTTGTGGCTCTGCGGCTGGCAACTGACTGATGATTTCCTAGCCCACTTCTGACCCCGCTTCTAACTCACTTCTAACCCACTTCTAACCCACAGGTGATCTATGCCGGACTGGTTCTCTCAATCTGCCGATCACACGATCGATCGTGCCCTGCCCGAATTTGTACCCCATGCATCTCGTATGGCGCAAATTCAAGACCCGATTATTCCGATCGTGGGAGAGCTGATCCGCCAGCATCCGGGAACCATTTCCCTAGGACAAGGGGTAGTGAACTATCCGCCGCCGCCCCAGGCTTTGGAACAGGTAGCCCAGCAGTTTTCCAGTCCAGCGATGCATCTCTACAATGCAGTGGAGGGATTACCGGCGTTACGATCGGCGATCGGGCAAAAACTAGCCGTTGACAATCACATTCATCTCAGTGATTCCCAAGCCGTTGTGGTGACGGCGGGGAGTAATATGGCGTTTATGAATACCGTATTGGCGATTACGCAACCGGGGGATGAAATCATTTTATTAACGCCCTACTATTTCAACCATGAAATGGCGATCGGGATGGCGGGGTGTAAGGCAGTGCTGGTGCCGACGGATGCGAACTATCAGCCCAAGGTAGAGTGGATTCGGGCTGCGGTGACCGATCGAACACGGGCGATCGTAACGATTTCGCCCAATAATCCAACGGGGGCGGTGTATCCCCGCGAGACGTTACAGGCGATTAATCAACTGTGTCGGGAATATCAGATTTACCACATCAGCGATGAAGCCTATGATTACTTTACCTATGGGGTTGAGCATGTTTCTCCCGCTTCCTTAGAGAATAGCGCTGACCATACAATTTCGTTGTTTAGTTTATCGAAAGCCTATGGGTTTGCGGGTTGGCGCATTGGCTATATGGTCATTCCCATAGCGTTGCTACCAGCGGTGCGCAAGATTCAAGATACGATTTTGATTTGTCCGCCTTTAGCATCACAATATGCCGCGATCGGAGCGTTGCAGGTGGGCCGATCGTACTGTGAGGAAAAGTTCAAAGCCATTCAGCAAACGCGGGAAATTGTACTGAATGAGTTGGCGAAAATTTCCCACTTTTGTACAGTGCCACCGGCGGAGGGGGCATTTTACTTTTTCCTGCGGTTGGCAACGGAGGGGGATGCGATGGCGATCGTTGAGCAATTGGTGCAGCAATTTGGGGTGGCGGCGATTCCAGGGAGTACCTTTGGCATGACGGAGGGGTGTTATCTGCGGGTAGCCTATGGCGCATTGGCTCCAGAGACGGCGGCGGAAGGCATCGGGCGATTGGTCAAAGGGTTAGCCGCGATCGTAGACTCGGAGGGCTAATTCTCCGCTGGGTCTGGCTCGTCGAGGCTGGGCAGTTGGTCGAGGGGCAGTTGGGTGAGGCGGGCGATGGTTTCGGGGGCCATGCCTTCCCGCAACATGGCTAGGGCGATTTCACGGCTTTTGGCGACTGCACCCTGTTCGATGCCCTGCTGGACGCCTTGTTCAATGCCCTGCTGGACACCTTGTTCGATACCTTGTTGAATCTTTTGGTTCCATTCGGCTTCAATTTGTTCGTAGGTAATCGCTAAGGCCATGGTTACCTCCTGGAGATCTTTACTTAGATTTTGCCTTGCTTTGAGGTTGGTCTGCAAGACGGTGATGTGACGGATGCTGAGTTCGCGGTAGGGATGGTTTTTAGGTAATGCCATGAGTTCTTGGATGGCGCGGCGTTGGACGTTGTCGCGCCCCAGAAGTCGGAGCCAGAGGGTGTCGAGGGTTTCGGGGAGTTGGTGGACGGCGATGACGGCGGCTCGATCGCCTTCTGGGAGGAAGTAGATGCCTTCGCCCCAGGTTTCGGTTTGGGTCATGCCGAATTTTTTCTGCATGCGTTGGGAGAGGGTGGGGCTGATCATCCAGAGGAAGGGGCGTTGGTCGAATTGGAAGCGGCGGTTGTCCTGCTGGGCTTTGCGGACGAGTTTGAAGCCGAGGATGGTGGATTTCGATCGACAGTTGCAGATTTCGGCTCCGGGGATGGCGTTGCGGAAGGGTTCGATCAGGCAGGGTTGGGTGATCATACGCCCGAGGCGGCCAATGGGGGCGGGGAGGAGTTCGGGGTTGGGTTGGAAGTAGACATCGACGTTGCGGATTTCGCCGGAGATGGGGAATTCGGTTTCGACGGTGCCGAAGTCGGAGAGGAATTCTTTCATCCAGTCTTTGGCGAATTCGTCGTGGAGGGTGCGGGACATGGGGAATGGGTGGGAGAGTAGGAGGGTTAGGGATGATTGGGGGATAGTGAGGACAATGGGGATTGGAATGCTGGAGCGATTACTAGGAGAGTCGATCGCGTTCCATCTTGCTCACATACTGCCAATTGGAACCAGGAACGGGAACGGGGGGACTCCAGCGCATCCTATCGCTAAACCGCAACACATACAATTGATTGATGGTGGATTGGACTTCTTCGCGGGTGCCCAAGAGATAAAATTGCAGGGGTTTACGATCGCCCTCGATCGCGCGATCGAGATCGTCAAAGCTAGCAAACATGGGGATTTCTCCTGTGTAGGGATGGGAGGAAACCCCAAAAATTAAAGCCACCCTCTGTGCAGGACAAGTAGGGTGGCCCGATCGAATGTTACAATCCGTGTCAGACCGCCTAGCTGCTAATCTCAGCTTGGGGGGTTTAGCTGCCCTCCGTTGTTGGTAGCAACGTTGGGTAGCGCCTTAATTTTTGGGAAACAAGCTGATCGAATCGGGAAGTTAAACACGGTTGTAATCAGCTATGGAAACATAGCCTACGGATAACTCGGGGAACTGTCAAGCACCGTGAGACACTTCGCAACAATGGCGATCGGCAACATCAAACAGGCTTGCATCCCGCGATCAGTGGCTAAATTCACCGGACAACAGGGCTAAGCAATGCGATCGCTCACCTGCTGAAACAACTGCTGCACCAGATCTAAATTTTTATCACCGGGCTGATTTTCTACCCCACTGGAAAGATCAATCCCCTGGGGCTGAATCAGGGTTAGGGCTTCGCGAACATTCTGGGGCGTCAGGCCCCCCGCCAGCAGCCACGGCTTCTTAGGACGAAAGGTCTGCAACGTTTGCCAATCCAGCGTCTTGCCTGTGCCGCCGCCCAGCGTGGGGTGATAGGCATCCAGCAACAGCCAGTCTACATGGGGTTCATAGATTTGCGTATAGTCGAGATCCTCGATCGTGCGAATGCGAAACGCCTTAATCAATTCCACACCGGGCAATAATTCCCGCAGGCGATCGCAGTCTTCCGTCGATTCGTTTCCGTGCAGTTGGATACTGGTCAACCCGGCAACCTTGGCAATTTCCCCGATCGCTGCGATCGTCTCATTCATGAACACCCCCACCCGCGCCACCGTCTCCGGCAATTCTGCCCCAACGGCTTGGATCTGGGCTGGAGTCACATAGCGAGGTGACTGGGGCACACAGATAAACCCCAAGGCATTAGCCCCCAACGCCGCGATCGCCCGCCCTTGCTCCGGCATAGTAATGCCACAAATTTTAATACGCAAACCCATGAAATATCGCCCTAGAAAGAATAGAAACCCAGCTATATCAGCATTTCAGCATAGCTAATAGGCCAGCATCGCCCAAAATCTGTCACAGAATCCTCAAAGCTTCGTTGCAAAACTTAATCAGTTTGTTAACTCTTCAAACGATTGATCGAGATTGGTCAATCTATATCCCTATAATCCCATTAATGGCGATTCGCGCACCCACAACAGTGTTGCTCTCATTCCACGACTCTAACGTGCGGTCGGTGAATTGCCAACAATTCGAAGTGTTGTCATGGTTCTGGTTGATGGGGTTTCCTTCAGCCAGTTTTTATTTGGGGCTATTTTTTCAGCCTGGTTTTTCTGGGGCATGATGAATGATCGCTTTGGGATTCCGCGATCGTTCCCCTGACTGGAGTTAGGTTATTTAGACATCTCTCTTAATTTAGACATCTCCCTTAATGGGCGATCGGCTTCACCCTATCTGTAGACGGAACCTGCCGTGATCCCCTCTAGGGTAATCACTAGGCGTTCCTGCACAGGATGCGTTTCCACGATCGCCGCTGATAATTCACTTCTAAATCATTTAAGGAGAACTTCTATGCCAAACGTGACAGCCCAGGGAAAAACCTTTGCAGTCCCCTACGAAGCTAATTTAAGAGAAGCACTGCTTGAGCAAGATATCGACCTGTACAACGGTGCCGCCAAGCTGCTCAACTGCCATGGCCATAGTAGCTGTGGTAGCTGTCTTGTCAAAATTGAAGGGATGGTTTCTGAACCCACCGAATTTGAAAAGCTGAGAATGGCGATTCCGCCCCACTCCCAGCACCACGATCGCCGGTTGGCTTGCCAAGCAAAAGTCCTCGGTGATGTCAGAGTGACCAAATATGACGGTCACTTTGGTACAGGTGATGAAGTTGCTTGGACTCCCGATCAAAATCTCGTGGCAGAACCTGTAACTCATTAAACTGAACCTTTCCGACTCACCTTGAACGAGATCGGCTTCACCTAAAATGAGTCTTCATTCAATCAGCATTGATAAACTGATTGGATGGGCATTGATGGACGGTGGAGCTTTTCCTGAATTGCGGTATTTCTGACGATTAACCCTGTCGCGATCGCAGAATTCAGGCCGAGCAATCGGTTTTAGTTCTGCAACCAGGGACTAGAAATCGTGGGTTGTAGATAGATTTGGGCGAGGTTGAACTTTATGGAAATTGCGGTAGTCCAAATAGCGATCGCCGGACTGGGAAAGATGAAAAATATCCATAAAGTAATGATCCCACATCACTTCATAATTACTATAGATATTACGTGCATGAATCGTTTCTGTAACAGTTTCATCAATGCCAATTAACGAAACAATCAATTGGGCATGGGAGGCGGCTAAGGACTCTGGTGTCTCTCCATAGAGAGGGCTAGTCTCCGAGATGGGATGCATAATATTCCACGTCAACATGAAACTGGGGGTGCGCGATCGCAGCAGAGGCAATTCATGGAACCGTCGAATAAACTCGCCTTCCAGCGTATATTCATCCCGAATTAAATATAACCGTGCCTCGGCTTCCAAAATTTGATTGCGCCGTTGGTTGGCCGATCGTAGGGTCAGTGTAGGCACACCATTATGGGGCGCAATGACCGCGTACTTGCTGAAGATAATCCGCGCAGTGGGACGGGCAAAGCGGGCAAATGCCAATCCGGTGACAACGGCAATCATCAACAGGCTCATAATGGCCTCCAGAGTGACGATCGTATTGGCATAGGTCGTCTTAGGTGCAATCACCCCATAGCCGATCGACCCTAACGTATGCACACTAAAGAAAAATGCATCCTCAAAAGATCCAGAACGAGCTCCTGTCAACCCATCCGGCTCTAAAAGATATAATACCGCAAATACAGTGTTGATTAATAAATAAACACTAGAAACAATTCCAAAGAAACCCCACCAAGGAACAGTCAGCATTAAGTGATAGGGATCCCGCCAATAGGTATACCAAGCATTGAACCTATCCACCTGTAACTGACCATTCTGGTTCGCAATCCGGATCACACCGTGTCGTCCATGACTGGCCGATCGACGAAATGAGAGCGGCAAAGGAGGCTTCTTCATGGGGGTACCCACCCGAACAATACTGTCTAGTGTAAAGGTCTAGAAGTAATATTGAGGGTGAAAGGGGAAGAGGCGCTAGGCGGAGGAGTCGTGGGTGCACGATGTAATCGATCGCCTAGCTGAGTTCACTTGACTGCCTATGCAATTTGCAGTCTTAAACGGGGCTCAAACTAAACTGACCACAGGTTTCGATTTGCCAATTGGGATCTAACGATTTGAGAGGGCGATTGGCAACCAAACTGAAATCATTCATGGCTCCAAAGCCCACATGACCCGTCAAGCGGTTACGCCAAAGAATATCAACTTTACCGTCGTTGTTAAAATCACCCGTATCCTGAATCAGCCAATTGGGATCTGCCCGCTGGGCAATGCTGTATCCGGCCTGCACTGTAGTGTTGTCCATGTGCCAGATGGCGGTTATGCTGGCTGTCGTATGTTCCCAGATAATATCCAGCTTGCCATCGCGATTCATATCTGCAATCCCCTTCACGGTCCAGTTCAAGTCTGCGACTGCGGTTAAAACAGTTCCACCAGCAATTTGGCCATTGTTCAAGTGCCACAGAACATTGTATCCCTGCCGCTGATGTCGCCAGAATAAATCAACTTGTTTATCTCCGTTGAAATCCCCCAAGCCAACGATTTCCCAGGCGGTATCGGCGACGGTACCCAACTTTGCTGAACTGGCGATCGAAAAATTATTGAGATGCCAAGTGACTAAATCCCCTGTGCGGCGATTTCTCCACAGTAGATCGGTATTTTGATCTTGATTAAAATCCGCTACCCCAGCAATTTGCCAGCTTAAATCCTGCATTGTGCCAAAATTGATCGAAGCTTCATAGGTGCAACCCGCCATCTTCCAAAAAGCGAGTACACCTGTGCGATCGTTGCACCAGAGCAAATCTTGATCTCCGTCTCGATCAAAATCCCCTCGGGCAGCCACTTGCCAGGCGGCATCGGCGACCGTGGGCAAGTCATGGGTGACGATCGTTTGATCGGGTTTAATTTCCCATAATTGAGTTTGCCCCGTCTTGATATTGCGAAATAAAAGTTCAGTGTTACTACTAGCTGCGCTGGGAACGGCCATTCCAGGCAGGGAGGTATTGAGCGGCTGGGTCGAATTCAAAGCGGTGGGGGATTGAATCGCTAGGGGGGCCGGAGTTTCCCAGCTTAAAGCACTGCTAAAAGACATAAATTTTGCTTGACTGCTTCCAAGGACAAACGCAAACGAACTGAGTATCTGAATGGTGAAAAACTGGCAATCACACTGCCAGAAGTTTCTTTGTTGTAGTTGATTGACTGGGGGCTTGCCGTCCGAAGAACTGCGCAGGGTCTTTCAGCTTTTACCAAAGGTTAATCAACAGTTACGGAAGCTACGGAGGGACAGCTTGGCAACAGTTGAACGGTCTGAAATCGCCCATTCCAGCTCTCCAACGACGGGCTCCGATCTCGATCGTGACAATGCATAACAACGGCATAACAACGTATGACAACGTATAACAACGCTTAAAACAAGCCGTAATCCATCGGCCTAGACTAGATGAGAGCGGTATAATTGGCTCAACTTTTGCATTCAGTAAGGTTATCTGTCCCAGACTGGCTAATGCTGACTGTAACCAGCGCTTGCTACTGGTTCCATAAGTTTTTCATTTACGCTATCTGCTGTATTTGGTGTTAGATCGCAATGTTGAAAAAGGGTTCTTCCGCGAAGCAGGTGCCATTGGCATTTGCATTAGTCATCGCCACCATGCCTTCAGTGCTGATGACTTCTACGACGCCTGCACCAATCACGTTGGCACAAACGGCTAATCCCCCCTCGTTGCCTCCATCACTCCCCCAGGGCTCGATCGTGCGGATTGACGGTTCTGGAAGTTTAGCCGCTGTCAATCAGGCGTTGAAGCAGAGTTTTGAGCGCAAGTATACGGGTAGTAAAGTTGATTTTGCCAGTCGTGGGACTGATCAGGGGCTACAAGCTTTAAATGCGGGTCAAGTCGATCTGGCCTCGATCGGGCGATCGCTCACCAGCGCAGAAAAGGCCCAGGGATTGGTTGCAATTCCCATCAAGCGCGAAAAGATCGCGATGGTGGTGGGAGAAAATAACCCCTTCAATGGCAGTCTAACGATTCACCAATTTGCCAAAATTTTCCGGGGGGAACTGAAGGATTGGTCCCAGGTGGGGGGGGAGGCTGGCCCGATTCGCCTCGTCGATTTACCCGATGTCAGCGATACGCGCCAAGCCTTTCCCAATTACCCCGTGTTCCAATCGGCTCCGTTTCAAGCGGTGGCCACAGCCACCAAGTTAACCGATGAGGAGCCAGGGTCGATCGCTCAAAAGGTTGGCTCCGACGGCATTGGCTATGTTACGGCTGACCAAGTGGCCAACCTGACGGGCGTCAAGGTGCTGGCGATGCATGATGTCTTGCCCACCGATCCCCGCTATCCCTTCTCCCAGCCCTTGGCCTATGGCTACAAAAAAGGCAAGCTGACTCCGGCCGCTCAAGCATTCCTGGCATCAGTGGCTGATTCCAGTGGGCGGCAGGCCATTCAATCCGTGAGTTCGCCTGGAGCCGAGATCCCTAATGTCAATGCTGAAGTGGCCAATGCGATCGCGGTGGGCACGACGGCCCTCGCCGCTGGCAACACTGCCGCTAAACCGACGGGGACGGAGACAACGGCAAGCCCTGCGGCAACTGCGGCTCCGGCAACTGCTGGAACCGGCTTACAAGCGCAGGCTCCGACGGGGACGACTGCTCCCACAGCTTCCACTACTCCCACAGATTCCACTGCGGGCACGGCTTCCAATGCCGCCAGTCCCGATGCTACTAGTACCAATCGCGTTGGTGCAGTTGAGGCTGGATTGCCTGGTTGGTTGTGGTTCCTCCTCCCGATCGGGGCAGCAGCGGTGCTATGGTGGAGTCTCAAAGGGCACAAGACTGACTCTGCACCTTCCTCTGGAGAGATTTCCCCTGGGACAGTTCCCCCGGCGGAAATGCCACCGACTGAGTTAGGCGCAGTGCCGTCAGCGGCGGGGGCTATGGATGGATCTGTGCCCGATCCTGGGTTGGAAGCAGTCCCCTTAGCAGCAGCTTCCTTAGCAGCAGCTCCCTTGGCAGCAGCAACGGAGGAACCCGTAGCCGCCGTGGAACCCAACTCCCGTTGTGCAGAAACTTCGGCAATCCCGCTCACGACGGCGGAAATGGCAGCTCCTACCGCGATCGATGCCGATGGGGATGGCATTCCCGATGGGGTTGCAGAAACGGCCCCCCGATCGATCGATGGCAATGCCATGGGCTTACTCTTTCCTGGGTTAGCCGCAGGTGCAGCGGGGTTGGCAGCGGCAGGATTGGCTGCTGGGTCTACTGCACCGGATGAACCTGCCTTAGCCCCTGAAGCTGTACCAGTGCCTGAACCTGCCTCAGCCCCTGAACCGATCACCCAATTGCCGCCCCAAGTGCAGCCCTCACCGGAGGAGCAGTTCACAGAAGTGGGGTTAGAAAGCAATTTCGCCAATCTAACCGCAGTTTCGTCGGATGTAACCGCAGGTGCGCCGGAGCCTTCCGCCCCCCTCACCCCACCAGCGGATTCGGCAGCGGTGACGGCCCCGTCCCCGGATTTCGAGCCCCCCAAGGTTGCTGTCAATCCCCTAGCCGCCGGAGCCGCGATCGTGGGAGGAGCCGCCGCAATGGGGGCCACCTTTGCCATGACTGCTGATGATCCCACTCAAACCCAAGTGGAAGCGACCAAGTTTGATGTGGGCCAAACGGATCTCAGTAGTGAAGCCCTGGCCACCGTTGATGACGGGTTACCGGAGCTGCCCGATGGCTATGGCGAGAGTCGGATTGTGCTGATGCCTCGCGATCCGCAATGGGCCTATGCCTACTGGGATGTGTCGAATGACCAGCGGGATGCCGTGCGACGCCAAGGCGGACAACAGTTGGCCCTGCGTCTCTATGATTCGACGGATGTAGATCTGAGCTATCAGAACCCCCACAGTATGCAGCAGTATGCCTGTGATGAAATGTCGCGGGATTGGTATTTGCCGGTGCCGGTCAGCGATCGCGATTATGTGGCGGAAATTGGCTATGTCACGGGGGATGGACGATGGCTGATGTTGGCGCGATCGAATACCGTGCGGATTCCGCCGGTCTATCCCTCCGATTGGTTTGATGAGCAGTTTATTACGGTGGATTGGCAGGAGGAGCTCCCAGGCAAGACCTTCCTGGAATTGGTGCCACCGGGAACGGCTCCGGGCGATCGATCCATGTTCCCGCCGATCTTTGGGTTATCTCAGGATGCGGAAGCGATGCGGATTGCGGGTTCACTCTTTGGCTCAATGCACCAGTTACCATCTTCTGCCATCAGTTCCTTTATTTTCCCGTCGGGAATGGGAATGTGGAGTTTGCCCACCCCCTCCGGGATGGGAATGTCCGGCATTACAGGCATGTCGGGCGTAGGGTTCTCTGCCTCAATGCCACCGGAACGATCGCGCAAATTCTGGATGGTGGCCGATGCTGAGCTGATTGTCTATGGTGCAACGGAGCCAGATGCCACAGTTACGATCGGTGGCGTTCCCATCAAACTCAATTCCGATGGGACGTTCCGCTTCCACCTATCCTTCCAAGATGGTGTACTGGACTATCCCATCATGGCCGTCGCTGCTGACGGAGAACAGATGCGACAAATCCGGATGCGGTTTATGCGCGAAACCCCCTTGCGCAACACCAACACCAAAGACGACGCCACAGAAGAACGGTTCTAGCCCTCGCCCAAGGCTCATGGGGAAGAAGGGGAACAGGTGAAAAATGTTCGATCGTTGCGTTTTCAGCGATCAAACAGCCCTACTCCCCACTTTCTACTCCCTACAACCCCAAAAGTTCAACGGACAGATCCTTCCTACCGCCCACTCAAAAATTGCGAACCCAGATTCAGCGGTAATCGTGGTGCACCCAGAATCGATTCATACAATTCCTCTACCCGAGTAATATTGTTGCTAAGGGTGTAACGGTCTAAAACCCGTTGTCTAGCCTTTTGTCCCAAGAGTGCTGTCAGTTCCGGATGATCGCGGAACATTGGCAATAGGGTTTGTAACTGCGTGGCCACCGATTGAGTCGTTCGCATAATGACACCCGCCCCTTCCTCTAACACTTCGCCATCGGCCCCAGCATCCGTTGCAATGCAAGCCAGCCCGCAGGACATCGCTTCTAGGAGTGACAAAGACAGTCCTTCCACTAACGATGGCAGGATAAACACATCCGCACTGCGCAAAATATCAATCCGTTTTGCTTCTTCCGCCACAAAACCCAGCCATTTCACGCCGATCTCTTCGCCATATTGTGACTTGAGCGGTGCGAGCAATGGCCCACTCCCCACCATGAGTAGTTTGCTATTGTTGCCCATGTTGGAGGCTTTCCAGGCGCGCAGCAAGGCTTCCACGTTCTTCTCTGGAGCAATGCGACCTTGGTAGACAAACACCCGATCGCCCCGCCAGCGGCCTTGGTATCTTGACTCGCCGGGACAGTATTTTTCCACATCGACGCCGTTGGGAATCACAGCGACCCGTTCTGCTGGGACGCCTAGTTTAACTAATAAATCCTTTTGTAAATAGGAAAAAACAATGACCCGATCGTAGTTGGCCAGCGCCGGGGCATAGAGTTGGTACATCAAATACTGTGTCCCAGAGGCCCAGTTGCGCAATTGGTTATCAAAAGCGGGATGGAAGGTGGCGACGAGGGGCACGCCCAACTCTTCACAGAGTTCCGGGAGCCGGAAATCCAAGGGCGAGAGCGTCAAAGATGCATGGACGACATCGGGTTTTAGCTTTTTGAGCGATCGCAACAGCACTTTGCTCGATCGCAGTTTGGGCAAGGTGTAAATCTGCGACTTAAACAGAAACGGAATGGTCACCTCTTGGAAGTTGGGAACGTTGTCCGGCACTTCATCTTCCCGATCCGCCTGGGAAAAGTGGAAGAAGCTGACGCGGTGGCCTCGATCGAGCAACGCATTGGTCACTTCGCGACCGTAGGTTACGTTGCCACAGAAGGGTGATTTTTTTCCCAACCAAGCGATGTGCATAAAGACTACTCCGTCACCATAGGGTTGATTTGAGTATGCAAAGCAAACCCCAGAAAAGCGAGTCGCAATGACCGAATCTCGGGTGTCGCTGCAATTGTGATCGATCTTGTGAGGATGCGGAGTGAGGAACGCAAACCCTAGGTTGCTCGGCAATCAACCCAGTTAGTTACCCAGAACCTAGCCCAGTTACGGGCGGACAGTGGCAACGTTGTATCATTCCCTAGGCCAACGCTACGGGAAATCTGTTAGGCATTTTGATCCCGAGAGATGTACCAAGTCAATCCACCGCCCGCTAGAGCCGCCCCCGCCAGAATCAGAAACACCACTTTTAAGCCCAAAACCGATTCCCCGACTCCAGCCAGTACCAACGGCAAGCTCAAGGCCACATTCACTGCATTATTTTGCAAGCCAAAGACCTTGCCCCGCATATCTTCGGGCGTTTCCTGCTGAATTGCGGTTTGCATGGGAATCCCGATCGCCGCTGCAAAGAACCCTGTCAAGGCGATCGCGAGTAGGGATAACCAAAGGTGGTGGTAGGTGAACGCTAATCCCACCAACGAAGCAGCCATCCCCAAGGATCCGTATACACCTAGGCGGTTGTGGGAAATCTTCTGGCCAAAGTTACCTAGCAATGCAGCTCCGATCGCCATGCCAACGCCCCCAGCTGCCAGAAGGAAGCCAAACTGAGAGGACTTGATTTCCGGCATTACCTCCGCTAGCCGTACTGCTAAAACCGAGAGTGCTGCAAAAATAGAGAACAGAATCACCAGCTGGATCAGCGCCGCCCGGACATGGGCCTGAACGCTTAGATATTTTAGGCCATCCTTAATATCCTCAAAGACGTGGGGCTGTTCGACGGGAACCTCCGATTTCTGCTCGCCCGTTTTCAGCAATAGCAGAATAATGCCCGCTAGGGCATACCCCCCACCTACCACAATTTCCTTGCCCAAATCCGAAATTCCAAAGCCCGCCACCAACTGGTCGGCCAAGGCTAGGAGCGGTTCTCCCACGGCAAACCCTACAATCACCGAAGCCATCATGGTGGTGGTGTAGAGGGAGTTGGCGGAGAGCAAGTGACGCTTTTCGACGATTAACGGAATGACGGACTGCTCAGCAGGGGCAAAAAATTGGGTCAGGGTGGAGACCAAAAAGGTGACTCCCAGCAGCAAAATAAATCCAACGGGTGTGGTGCCCCAACTGCCCCAGTCCTTGACAAACCAAAGCAGAGGCGGAAGGGTTACCACCAGCAACCCTCGCAAAAGATTGGTAAAGACCAACACGCCCTTTTTAGACCAGCGATCGACATAGACTCCCGCGATCGACCCAAACAGAATGGCTGGAATGGTAAAGGCCACCATGGTGGAAGAAACCCAGCCGCTAATGGGCTGATCATCGGCCTGAAAGCGACTCGCAATCAGGGCAATCATCAACACGAGATACACCTTATCCGCCAACTGCGAAAAAACCTGACCCGCCCACAGCGTCAAAAAATTACGATTCTTTAAAACGGGAACAAACCCCTGTTCACTTTCCGAGTTAGGCAGGGCAGATTGAGAGGAAGACGTAGCCGATTCACCCGCCACTGAGGTTCTATCCGACGTTTTATAGAGGTTATCTAACGATTTATCTAATGGAGATTTATCTGACGATTTATCTTCTAAAGACTTGTCTAATGCGGGCTTATCTAAGGTCGGTTTCTCAAAGGGCACAACTTTAGATTCTGTAGGGCCACTGGTCAAGTTACTTCGGGGAAAGGGTTTCCCAGAGGTCGGCGCATGGGTCTTGCGGGGAGGTTCTGACGACACAGGTTGGTGCATACCGACTATTGGATTACCTGGAGGCTAGTGAATACCGGGAGAGCTAGATGATCCGTTATCCCAAAGTTTACCACTTGTAACAGTAGAGTTTGGGGGCGATCGCGAGGAGATTTTGTGGGGATGAAACGTCTCTTAGGGGGAACTGGAATCCGCTGCCCCGAAGAGACGATCGATCAATTTGGCTGAGCGAATCGATCGATCGAAATGATACGCCGTACATCGCCGCAAAAGCCGTTCGATAGATAACCATGCCATATCCGTAGACATGCCTCGAGGTAAGCGATCCGGATCGATCACAGGACAAAGGGTTTCCGCTAATTGCTGCATGACAGTGACCTGAGTGGATCCCAATTGTAGAGGCCGGATCACTCGTTTTGTCGAGTAGATCTGAGCCGGACGTTCTGCCACTCGCACCAAGCCACAGCTAGACTCCGAAAGAATGATCTGTTCATCTTCAGGATCCACGTTTGCCCGTTGCTGCTCAGCCTCAAATTGGTTGAGGGCTGCTAGGGTAACGGCTCCTCCTGCTTCGATACTAAACGCTACTCGCCAATTCGGGTTGTCCAATTCCGGTTGCACGGGGTCTCCGCTGAGGCAACACTGATGCATTTGGGGGGCAATTCCCGCGTAGGCTAGGAGTTGGAAAATGCCGTGGGTGAGGCAGGGTAGGATTTCCGGAGTCGCTGCCTGTTCAACTCGGCTTAAATGCTCAATCAGCAAATAAAATAAGCCCTCCTGCACTAAATCAATGACAGCTTGCTGCAAGGCTAACTCCACGAGGTATTGCCCTGCGGTGAGTTTTTTGATATCGAGGGCGAGTTTGGGAAAGGATTCGATCGACTCCGCTTGCAGGACTTTATCCATGGACTTGCCCTTGGCAATCAGCAGGTCATTGACCACAAAAAGCGCACTCCGACCGGATAGCCGCGACTTTTGTTTGCGGGCACCCGGTGCAATCACCCGCAGTAAACCCTGTTCTTTGGTCAAAATGGTCAGGATCCGATCGGCCTCTCCGATCGGCTTACTTTTCAAATTAATTCCCGTGACTTTATAAGTCCGCGACATTCAGTTCAGTCCTTCAGTAACTCCCTAATAAGTCCTTATCAATTTTTGAAGCAGACTGAAGTGGTGAGTCTGCTGGGTTGCCTGTCAAGTCTGCTGGGTTGCCTGTTTCACGATATCAATGCCCCGTGAGGTTCCCAAGCGCGTGGCTCCAGCCATCACAAGTTCCAAGGCTTGCTCAGCGGTACGAATGCCCCCCGATGCTTTAATGCCAACCCGATCGCGGGAGATTTGTTTTAACAGGCGAATATCTTCCACCGTCGCGCCCCCAGTCCAACCGGTACTGGTTTTCAAAAAGGCGGCTCCGGCATCCATGGCAATTTCTGCGGCCATTTGCTTTTCTTCGGCGGTCAAGTAAGCCATTTCCAAAATCACCTTGACCGTTTGTCCCGTTGCTTCACAAATTTCGGCAATTTCGCGATGAACCTCATCGTGTCGCCCTGCCTTGAGCCAACCGAGATTAATGACCAGATCTAATTCCGTTGCTCCCTGTTCTGTGGCGATTTGGGCTTCGTATAACTTGACCGCAGATGTATTTGCGCCGGTGGGGAACCCAATGACGGTACAGACTGCGGTAGATTTCCCATGGAGTAGCTTAACGGCCTGGGAAACATAACAGGGTGAAAGACAAACGGCGGCAAAGCCAAACCGATCGGCCTCTTCACACCATTGAGTCACCATTTCCGGTGTCGCGATCGGACTCAGCAATGAATGATCGATTAAAGGCGCAAAATCAATTGCCCTGTAGTCTAGTACCACGCCATCCCCCATTTCTGATAAGAGAACTTTACCTGCGAGAAACGTAAATCTACCCTCTAGATCCTCCGTTTCTGCTCTCTTGTTTTTGCTCTCCTATTGTAGAGTTCGGGGCTGAGCTGGGTATTCTCAATCAGTTGAGGATAGTTTTACCGGGTTCCTGACCCCTGAGTCATGATGGGGGGGGGATTGGGATGGGGGACAAACTGCGGGTAAAATTCCGAAGACCCATTGGATGGGACTGGCTTTTCTGGCATTTGCTTTTCTGGCATTTGCTTTTCTGTGACGAACAGATAAGCCGGAGCAACGGTTGGCCCCTGTGCACTTCTGCACTGGGAAGCGGAATTCAGGCCAGAAAAAATGACGGCGGTCGTCGTGGCCGAGATGGTAATCAGGACGATTTTCAAAACAGCATTCATCTTAGTCGAGCACCTAACAAGTTCTTACCTCATATCCTAGGAAGTGGACTCTAAGGAGTTCTGGGTTGGCTCCGAAAATCTACCGATCGGGAGATCGCGTCAATCGGTCAGCGGAGCGATCGATGCCCAGATTCCTAGGATGTAATACCAGTATTCGTGGGATTCTTAACAAGCAAATAATTCAGACTAAGTCCTAGAGTCTGTTCTTCTCTTCTGGGGTTTGAATACGAGGGGAAGACGTAATGGGAATAGGGGTAGGGATAGGGATAGGTCAGTGCCTAAGGGCGGTTTGCCACGCGATGGCGCGATCGGAGTGAGCGCAAGGCCGCACTATAGGTAAAGGTCTGGAACGGGTGAACGGCGAGTAGCGGATTCCAGCGGGATTGCCATTGACCTGGGCCATCCGACCTATCTAACCTCAGCTCTAACCTCAGTAAAGAATGTTTCGGCGATCGATCCGCTTGCCAGAAAAAGCAATGGAAAAATCTAGGGGGAATTTCTGTTTTCAGACTTGTGGGGTATACCATAAGATAGACCAAAAGTAGAACACCCGGGGCTTTTGAATGCATTACTGTAGCCCTAGTGCGGTGTAACTCAATCCGTAGAAATCAGGTCTCCTTTGCAAACGCTTCACTAAGCAACCGTGATCCCTCGGATGACATCAAAAATCATCCCCCCCTATAGTGAAAAATTTTGTTGCTGAATCTTTACTGTCAATGTAGAGATTCTCCTAGGGTAAAGATTTAGCCGTCGAAATTCCTCGATAGATTCCTGATGCCCCGATAGAGTCCTTGCAAGGGCCGGTAGGCAAGAACACAAGAAGTAGGCAAGAACACAAGAAGTAGGCAAGAACACAAGAAGTAGGCAAGAACACAAGAAGTAGGCAAGAACACAAGGAAGGGAAACACAGTAAACGGGTGGGCTGAAACAGATCCGCTGAAATTTTGTGCGACTAATTTTTGGTGCGGTTAATTTTTTGTGCAACTTTTGTGCAGGGATCGAATCATTCCTGTGCGCGATAGATTGACTTAAATTGACTGATGGTATTAGTCAAAGCCACAATCCTCAGCGAAAACCGGGATTTGTAAACATTTATTGATTTGTGGTGTTAAGCTCTGTTGCAACTTCGGAACGGGAACCCCAAGGGCAGGAAAAGTCCGTGATAGGATGCCATACGTAGCTTTTAAACGTTTGGAGATAGAGCTTTGGCACTACGGGTTGCTGTTGTAGGTGGAGGTCCCGCCGGAGCTTGTGCGGCGGAGGTCTTGGCAAAAGCTGGTATTGAAACCTATTTGATCGAGCGCAAGTTAGACAACGTTAAACCCTGTGGTGGCGCAATTCCGCTCTGCATGGTGAAAGAGTTTGATCTGCCGGAAGATATTATCGATCGTAAAGTTCGGCGAATGAAGATGATTTCCCCCTCCAATGTGGTGGTGGACATCGGTCAGACCCTCAAAGATAACGAGTATATCGGTATGGTGCGCCGGGAAGTCTTTGACTCCTTCCTGCGCAATCGGGCGGCGTCTCTGGGTGCCCAGTTGATTAACGGCACGATGTATAAACTAGAGTTGCCAACGACCCAAAATGGTAGCTACAAGTTGCATTATGCCGACCACACCAACGGCATTGAAGGGGAAGATAAGACCCTAGAAGTGGATTTGGTCATCGGAGCCGATGGGGCAAACTCCCGGGTGGCGAAGGCGATCGATGCGGGGGATTATAACTACGCGATCGCGTTCCAAGAGCGGATCATGCTCCCCGAAGACAAGATGGCCTACTACGAAGATTTGGCGGAAATGTACGTTGGTGACGACGTTTCCCCGGACTTCTATGCTTGGGTGTTCCCCAAATACAACCACGTCGCTGTGGGAACGGGAACCATGAAGCCAAACCAATCCCGGATTAAGGAACTGCAAGCGGGGATCCGGGCACGGGCAGCGGCCAAGCTGCGAGGCGGTAAGATTATCCGCGTAGAAGCTCACCCCATTCCTGAGCATCCCAGACCTCGTCGGGTGGTGGGTCGCGTGGCCCTCGTTGGAGATGCAGCAGGTACCGTTACCAAATCTTCCGGTGAAGGGATTTACTTTGCTGCGAAGTCGGCTCGCATGTGTGCGGAAACGATCGTAGAGTTTTCCGAGAAGGGTCAACGGATTCCAACGGAAGCGGATCTCAAGGTTTACATTAAGCGTTGGGATAAGATGTACGGCACAACCTATTTGGTGCTGGATATTCTACAGCGCGTGTTCTACCGTTCCGACGCCACTCGGGAAGCCTTTGTTGAAATGTGTGCGGACATTGATGTGCAGAAGCTGACCTTCGACAGCTACCTGTACAAAACGGTTACCCCCGCGAATCCGCTGACTCAGCTCAAGATTACCGCCAAGACCATTGGTAGCCTGCTCCGGGGCAATGCCTTAGCACCCTAGTGGAAGACGCACCTGTTCTACGGACAGATTGTTCTATCACGAAGGCTAGGAGCTGCAACTAGGAGCTGTAACTGGTAGCAGTAACTAGTAGCCTCCGGTTCAATGGATATCAGACAAAAAGGAGAGAGTCGAATAGGCTCTCTCCTTTTTGCGTTGTATCGCTGGAGCCCCAACTGGCGTCTAAACAAACTGGAGCAAACCGCCGGCCAAGCCGTACGCCAATGAAAAAGGAACGATAATATCGTTCCTTGCCAGAGGGTTTTCAGATTTGTCTAAGGGAGCAGGAGCAAAATTGTACCCCTGCTAGGTTGAGTTTTAGCCCGCGATCGAGGTGGTAACCTCTTCAATACTGGTATTCGGCAGTTCTAGGCAATAGCCTGCGCCGTAAACCGTCTTGATGTACTGGGGATGGCGCGGTTCTGGCTCCAGCTTGGTACGCAGGTGGCGCACATGGACTCGAATGGTTTCAATGTCATCATCGGGATCATAGCCCCAGACCTCCCGCAAAATTTCGCTGGGAGAAACAGTCTGGCCGTGGCGCTGCAAAAGGCAGTGCAGTAGCTCAAACTCTAAGTGCGTCAGTTTTACCGTTTTGCCAAACCACACCGCTTCAAAGCGTTCTGGCACCAGGGTTAACGGGCCATAGTTCAAAATTTCTGCATGTTTCGCAGCTTGGGGGATGCGATCGGTGCGTCGTAGTAAGGCCCGTACCCGCGCGAGCAACTCTTCTACTTCAAAGGGTTTGGTCAGATAATCATCCGCTCCGGCATTAAACCCTTCCACCTTATCCTGGGTTTGCCCCAGGGCCGTCAGCATGAGAACTGGAATATCAGCAGTCCGATCGTCACGGCGAAGACGTTGACACACAGTAAATCCATCAACCTTCGGCAGCATGAGATCGAGCATGATTAAGTCTGGCTGCATCTGGAGAGCCATGGCTTGACCCTTGATCCCATCTGGCGCTTGACTTACTTCATACCCTGCCATTTCCAGATTGACCGCTACTAGCTCAGCGATCGCAGGGTCGTCATCAATCACAAGTATCCGAGGCATCGTTAAAACAGCTGTCCTAAAGAGGTTGATGAATGAACCAGAAATAATTGACTACTAAGAGTGGTTACTAAGAGAGCGGTTGCTAAGAAAGTTATGAAGATTATGCTCAAATTATACGCAATGATTCATGTTTCTTGGATTTTCTGCGTTGATTCACTACAGAGTATCTAGCTTTCTTAGTGTAAATTTTTATATCTTCAACCTTTTTTAATTATAGAAACGCTGCGGCCTAGTTGTCGGTGATGGGTTACACGGTTTCACCCCAGAAATCTACAAAGGGCTCTTAAAAAAGACGCTTCAAAAAGCACTCTTCAAAAAGGGCTCTTCAACTTTGTAACCATGTTGCAACAGGCTGTTTGCTGTTTTACACCCTTTCTGGAGGTCAGGTGCTTGTTTATTTTTTGCCTTCTTGTAATCAGTCTGTTTGCCCTAAGGTCGTTCCGGCGGAACTTTTATCCCGCGCTTCAGGCCAGTGATGCGCTGCAAATCCCTTTGGAAGGTGAATCTGGCACGGGGCCGCAGGATGGATCTGCCAACTTTCCCCTGCCTTCGGTGTCTGTCATTGTGCCTGCCTACAATGAAGCCCTCAACATTGAGGACTGTCTCCTAGCGATTTTGGAAAGTTCCGATCGCCCTGCGGGCCAGATTGAAGTTTGGATAGTGGATGATCAATCGACGGATCAAACGTTGGAGATTGTCACTCAGTTACAACATCGACTCCAGGATCCCCGATTGCAGGTGCTGGCGGGACAGCCCCGTCCGGAGGGGGAAGTGTGGATGGGGAAAAATTGGGCCTGTGCCCAGGCCGCGCAGCAAGCTAAGGGCGACTATTTATTATTTTTGGATGCGGATGTGCGGTTGCGACGGGGCGCGATCGAAGCTGCGCTGGCCCATGCCCTCGATCGGCAGGCGGACTTGTTAACCTGCTGGTTGACGTTAGTGTGTGATTGTTGGGGGGAATGGCTGGCTCAGCCCATCATTGCCCAGTTGTTTGCGGTGGGTTTCAAACAGGATGAAGTCAATGATCCCGCCTGTGACTGTGTGTTTGCCGTGGGGCCATTTATGTTATTTCGGAGATCGGCCTATGAGGCGATCGGGGGCCACGCAGCCGTCGCAGCAGAGGTGGTGGAAGATGTGGAACTGGGGAAACGGATCAAACGCCAAGGTTGGAAGCTGTGGTTTGGGACGGGATCAGCCCTCGGGGAATTGCGCATGTACCGCAGTCTCGGAGCCTTGTGGGAGGGCTGGACAAAAAACTGGCATCTGGGATCGGAGCGTAATTGGCGATCGACGCTCTATTCGACCTATGTGGTGGGTATGGTATTTGTGTTGCCCTGGTGGGCGAGTTTAGCGGCGTTGGGTAGCCTGGGGCAGCCAGCCATGGCGCTGGTCGATGGGGGGCTACCGACGATCGGAGACTGGCTGCCGTTCAGCATCACTGTTCTCAATGGCGCGATCGCGGTGTTCTTGCTCTATGGCCAATACGACCTGCGGCAGCGAACCCAGGCAAATTTTGGGATTCCAACCCGCTACTGGTGGTTAGGCTGGCTAGGGAGTTGGATCGTCTTTTGGATTCCGATCGCCTCGCTGATTAAAACGGAAACGGGCTGGGGCTGGACTTGGCGAGGCCGACCGTTACAGATCCAACGGAAATAATTCGTAATCATCCATCTGGTTTCTAGAGGGGCTTCCAATTGAGTCCAGGATGTCCCTCTAATTGACGGATTGAATCATTGAACGAGTTGTTAATTTAACGATATCTAAACTGTTATGGATAAGACTTTTAACTTACCTTGAGAAGCCAGTACAGTGCATTACACTGCACTGTAAGTTAGCAGGACTGCCCGATCGGCGTTGTGTTGGCGGCTGTAGATCCCTCATGTTGGATTTTGATAATGCATCTTGACTCGATCGTTTTAGTCTTGATCCAGATTGTTCTCGTGATAGCGCTGTCCCGACTGGTTGGACTTGCCTTTCGTCGCATTAAGCAGCCTTTAGTGATTGGCGAAATTGTGGCCGGGATTATGTTGGGGCCGTCCCTGCTGGGAGCCGTTGCTCCCGTGGTGGCGACTACTCTCTTTCCACCGGAGAGTATTGCCACCCTGGGAGTTTTGTCCCAAATCGGTTTAATTTTTTTCATGTTCCTAATTGGGCTGGAACTTGATCCGAAATATCTCAAGGGTGGTGTTGACTTAGCTATTCTAATTTCCCATGTCAGTATTTTAGTCCCATTCTCCCTAGGAATTCTCCTCTCATTGCTACTGTTTCCGTTGGTCTCCAATGCAGGCGTCTCTTTCACAGCATTTGCCTTATTTCTGGGGGCGGCGATGTCCATTACCGCGTTCCCGGTTCTGGCGCGTATCATTACTGAAAATAATTTACAAAATAGTCGGATAGGGTCGTTAGCTTTAACCTGTGCGGCTGTGGATGATGTGACAGCTTGGTGCTTGCTGTTAGTGGCGATCGCGGTTACCCGCACTAACAGCATGGTTGGAGCAATTCCTAACATTTTAGAAGCGGGACTGTACATTGGATTGATGATTTGGGTGGGTAGACCCTTACTCCGGCAATTTGCGGTTTTCTATCGACGTACAGGCAAGTTGACCCAATCGATGTTAGCGGTTATTTATATTTGTGTTGTTATTTCTGCACTGATTACCGAGACGATCGGAATTCATTTAATTTTTGGTGCTTTTTTGTTGGGCGCTGTTATGCCCAAACATGAAGGCTTAGTGCGAGAATTAGCGCAAAAAACCGAAGACTTTGTTTTGACCTGTTTGTTACCTATTTTCTTTGCCTATAGTGGTCTACGCACCCAAATTGGGCTACTCAACAGTCCACCCCTATGGGGGTTATGTGCCTTGGTGGTGCTGGTGGCGATCGTTGGTAAGTATGTAGGAACCTTTGCGGCGGCTAAGGTATCTGGCCTCTCTAACCGAGATGCTTCGGCCTTGGGTTGGTTGATGAATACACGCGGCTTAACGGAACTCATTGTTTTAAACATCGGCTTAAGTTTAGGGGTAATTACGCCGTTGCTGTTCACCATGCTGGTGATTATGGCATTGGTCACCACATTTATGACTTCGCCACTATTGGAGTGGACTTATCCGAAAAAAATGATGCGCATGGAGGTTCTCGAACCCCAACCCGAAACGACAGAAGCAGCTCAATATAAGATTTTAGTCCCCGTTGCGAATCCGAACAGCCAACAGGGATTGATTCGACTCGCGATCGAAATTGCCCGTTCCCAACAACAACCCACTTCAGTTCATCCCCTCAGTTTGATTCAGTTAGAGCAGGACTATGTGTTTGAAAGTCTGCCAGCGGAGGCCGATCGATTAATTCAAGCCCAGCAAGAAAAACTCCGGGCCATTGTGGCTCAACTGGACTCCGATCACGCCAGCGATGTGGCAGCCTCGCCCGTGGAAGTGTCAAATATCGTTCAGGTGTCAAATAATGTCGCTAAAACAACGGCAGACATTGCAGTGCGAGAACAGATGAATTTAATTTTGCTGGGATGGCATCGTCCTGCTTTCAGTAGTAATCGTTTAGGAGGGCGTGTTGGCCAGATTCTGAGTACTGCCCCCGTGGATGTTGCAGTGTTTATCGATCGTCAACCTCAACGACTGAATCGGTTATTGATTCCCTATAGCCCGAACATTCATACGGAACTTGGGATTCAATTAGCACTTCGGTTGTTGTTAAATCATCCCGATCGCCAATTAACGTTGCTGCGAGTATTTCAAGAGGGACAATCGATTGAATTTAGCTACGAGTGGAACCAATTGTTTGAACAGTTACCGCCCACGGTGCGCGATCGAATTTTGACGCCTGTGATTCAAACTAACTCCCTAATTAATACGGTGATTGATGCTTCCCAAACAGCGGATCTCACGATCGTGGGGGCCAGCCGAGAATGGGGCTTAGAACGCCAAACCTTGGGGCGCTATACCGATGAATTGGCCGTTCGTTGTCGATCGTCCTTACTGATTACCCGTCGCTTCAATCGGGTGGCTTCCCATCACCTAGAAGCTGTCCTAGATCGTCTCACTGAGGTCTAAAATGCACTTCTTAAATAAGACTTCTCTCATTTTCTATGCCAGTGCAATTACATTGGTGGTTAGTCTATTTATGATTGTGACGCGGTATGGGGAAGCCAATTTAAAAGCTGAGAAGAAAATTGCGGGTAAATATACGATCGCGACGAGTTCTAGCAAGACTTTAAACGGTCAAGTGCTGGAGTTAGATCAGTCCGGGATTTACCTCAATGGTGGCCTGTATGCTGCAACGATCGCCCAAGACGATCGCCAAATGCCCAAGGTGTATAGTCTCAGTGGTTCCAAACAAGGTGCCCGCTGGGTTCTGTCTGGGACAACCGCTGCTGCTGCTTGTGCCTCGGGGGACAGTGCGTCGGACGTTCGTCAGCAGCAGGGGCAGATTGCAACCACCCTGACGTTAACGATCGAAGCGGCCCCGTCGCCAACGATCGTTCAAGGCCAACTGACCTGTCCAACGCCAACTCCATCGGTCAGTTTTACGGCCCAAAAACAACCAGAAATCACTAAGGGTGAAGTGTCCGGTAAAGGTCATTAGTTTTGAAATCTAGTCTTTAATCCAGCCTTCACTTTGCTCTAATCTAGACGGTGTCTAATCCAGACTTTGCTCTAATCTAAAAGGTTGAGTTGAATTGGAAGTTGAATTGGAAAAGGATGCGATCGCGTGTTGCAGCGTAAATTAAAAATCGTGGCGGTCGGTAAAGTCAAATACCGTTGGATTGAGACCGGGATTCAGGAATATCTCAAACGCTTACCGGGGTTAAATATCACTGAAATTAAAGACTCGAATCAACGCACGACGTTAACTGAAATTCAGCCCTATTTGAAAGCCCAAGATCAGTTAATTGTGCTGACTGAACGGGGGAAGTTGCTAGATTCGATCGCTTTCTCCCAGTTCATCCAACAGCAAACATTCGATCGATCGTTAGTCTTTGTAATTGGCTCCTCCGATGGCATTACCCCAGAGCTAGAAAAATCTGCCGATCACACCCTTGCCCTTTCTCCCATGACCTTTACCCACGACATGGCTCGGTTATTACTCATTGAGCAAATTTATCGCGCCATTTCGATCGCGACCAACGGCAACTATCACAAGTAACGGCTTGCCTATGGGGAAGGGGGCACTGCATCGATCGCCCCCCAAATACACCATTCACTGGCTCCCAAACCAAAAAAGGGTGAGTTGTATAACCCACCCTTATCTGATACCTAGATTGACGATTTCGCCGATCGGGCTAGATGAGATTGTCTAAACCCGTCGCGATCGCCAGCTATCGCCTTACTGCGACATGACTCTACTTAGATTCGGTGAAATCCGCGTCAATCACATCATCGCCACTGGGGGCAGAACCGCCGCCACCCGGAGCCTCACCACCCGCAGCCCCAGCGTCACCGCCCGCTTGCTGGTAGATATTGGAACTCACTTGGTACAGCGCTTGCTCCAGTTCGTTCTTCTTCGCTTGAATGGAGTCGAAGTTTTCCGCTTGGATGGCATCCCGCAGTTCCTTGACCAGCCCTTCGATCTTGGACTTGTCCGCCGCAGGGACTTTATCCCCCAGATCGCTCATTTGCTTCTCAGCTTGGTAAGCCAGCGAATCTGCTTGGTTCTTCAGGTCGATGCGATCGCGCTTCTCTTTGTCCGCCGAGGCATTTTGTTCGGCATCGCGCACCATCTTCTCCACTTCGGTCTTATCCAGAGTGGACGCACCCGTGATGCTGATGGTTTGTTCCTTCCCTGTGCCCTTATCCTTCGCCGTCACGCTGAGGATCCCGTTCGCGTCGATGTCAAAGGTAACTTCGATTTGGGGCACACCTCGGGGTGCGGGAGGAATGCCATCCAACCGGAAGGTTCCCAAGCTCTTGTTGTCGTTGGCCATTTCCCGTTCCCCTTGCAGGACGTGGATTTCCACGTTGGATTGGCCATCTACAGCAGTGGAGAAGACTTCCGACTTCTTGGTGGGAATGGTGGTGTTGCGTGAAATGATTTTGGTCATAACGCCACCCAGGGTTTCCACACCCAGGGACAGGGGTGTCACATCCAGCAGCAGCAATCCTTCAGTGCCCGCTTCACCGGACAGCACGCCCCCTTGAATAGCCGCACCCATGGCGACGACTTCATCCGGGTTCACGCTTTCGTTGGGTTCTTTGCCCAGAACCGTCTTCACCAGTTGCTTCACCGCAGGGATCCGGATGGAACCGCCCACGAGGACGACTTCATCAATCCGATCCTTCGTTAACTTGGCGTCGGATAGTGCTTTTTCCACGGGAATGCGGCAGCGATCGATGAGATCCGCACACAGTTCCTCAAACTTGCCACGGGTCAGGGTCAGTTCCAAGTGCTTGGGGCCGTCCTGGGTCGCAGTGATGAAGGGCAGGTTGATGTCCGCTTGGGTAACGCTGGACAGCTCAATCTTGGCCTTTTCTGCGGCTTCCGTCAGCCGTTGCAGGGCTTGCTTGTCCTTACGCAGGTCAATACCTTCTGCCTTTTGGAACTCAGCGGCCATGTAGTCCACGATCTTCTTGTCGAAGTCGTCACCCCCCAGGTGGGAATCCCCAGAGGTGGCCATCACTTCAAACACACCGTCGCCAATTTCCAGGATGGAAACGTCGAAGGTACCGCCGCCCAAGTCAAAGACCAAGATGATTTCGTTGGCTTTCTTATCCAGACCGTAGGCGAGGGATGCAGCGGTCGGTTCGTTGATGATCCGCAGCACATCGAGACCCGCGATCTTACCGGCGTCCTTGGTGGCTTGGCGCTGGGAGTCGTTGAAGTAAGCCGGAACGGTGATCACCGCTTGGGTCACTTCTTGGCCCAGGTACTTGCTAGCGTCTTCCTTGAGCTTGCGCAGGACTTGGGCCGAAATTTCTTCCGGTGCAAACTGCTTGCCTTGGGAGGGGCAGTCTAGCCGAACGTTCCCACCGTTGTTCAGCACTTTGTAGGGAACTTCAGTGGTTTCGTTGGTGACTTCATCGTAACGACGACCAATGAAACGCTTGACCGAATAGAACGTATTTTCAGGATTCATCACGGCTTGGCGCTTGGCAATTTGGCCCACCAAGCGATCGCCATTTTTAGCAAAACCCACTACCGAGGGGGTGGTGCGAAAACCCTCTGCGTTCGCAATTACGGTGGGCTTGCCACCTTCCATCACAGCGACGCAAGAGTTTGTAGTACCTAAGTCAATTCCAACTACTTTTCCCATAGGGCTAAGTTCGACTCCAATTGAAAACTGTCCGTTACGTTGATTAGGGGGTTAAGAAACCTATCTGGGGTGCGTCGCGTGGGAAGATTCGCACCAGGGCTGCCCTGCACTGTCGAAAGAATTCGAAGTACTCCGGGCAATGTATCCCCTCACCCTAATATGGTGGGCGGGTTGGGGGATTTGATGAAGGGGTATTTACCGAACCTGACCGAGGGCGGTTCCGAGGAGAGCGCCGGGACGGTTGGCAGAATAATTGCCCCATCCCGGCGGCGGTCGTTAGCCTTCAGTGCGGTCAGCCACTGGCGTTTCTGTGGGCGCAGTACCGATCGCGACTTTGACGACTTTGTGCCGATCGGCGGTCAATTTGGGCAGGGTCAGGGTCAGCACCCCATGGATAAAGTCTGCCTTGGCCTGTTCGTTATCCACTTCCACGGGCAAGGGAATCACCCGATGGAAACTGCCATAGCGAAATTCCGATCGATAGATTTGCTGGCCTTCAGATGGTTCTTCGCTTTGATATTCGCCCTTAATGGCAACGGCATCCCGAGTGACTTGAATATCCAGATCCTTGCCTTCAATGCCTGGAATTTCTGCCTTCAGAATCACTTCCGTATCCGTCGCTTTTAGTTCGATCGCCGGAACCCGCACCGCCCGATTGACGGTCGTCATCAGACCTTCCCGGCTGAGAGGGGCCATTTCGTCAAAGAGTTGATCCAGTTGACGACGAACGGTTTCCAGTTCTTGCCAGGGTTGCCAACGCATTAAAGACATGGTGTTACCTCCAGAAGGATTTTGAATAGACCGTTGAATATAGCGAGGAGAGACCAATCGATACATCACACGCACCTTGAAAGAGAGAGTAGATTAAGCAGGCATTGCAGCCATGTTTTGATTACAACGATTTCGATCAACGCCGCTGCGCCCAGAACCATGACACAACTACAAATTTGGATGGAAATTTAAGTTGGTGGGCGCTTCGTTGTTGATGTAACTAATCTAAACGACATCGCTGATAGGAGTATTGAGGACAACCGTAATGATTATGGTGGAAGTTGCCGAATCATGTCACAAACGTAAATTCTAAAGAGGTCGTAACAACCGAAATAGCAAGGGTGTCAACCGAACTCTAGACACATTTTAGAGGGGTTCTCTCTTCGGTTTTTCTAGGCCGTTATCTGGACTCTGGAACCTGGACTCTGGAACTCTGATACGGACACCCTATGCCAAGGCTGATGCCAATCATTGAGGGATTTGAATGAGATATCGAGATGAGGTCTTGAGATGAGGGCTCAGCCTGACTGAAGTGCGTGCGTTCAAGTGCGTTCAGTAACACTGAAGAAAAAAGATTGAGTTCGATCGAGGCAGGAATTTCGAGGATCATAACGATTGTGACTAATTTGTGTGACTAATTTGCCTTGGGAGTGCGCCGAATTTCTCCGCTCGCTGTAGACTGGTAGCTAAAATTGCTAATCACTGATTGCAGGCTTGTCACGATCGAGGAGATTCCAAACATGATGGTTGATGTGGTGCAAACCTTAACCCATTACAGTGCTGATCTGGCGACCCTAGATCTTTCACATTTCAATCCTTCTCACTTCACCATCTCCCACCTAGGGGACAGCATTCAATCCCTGCACCTGCATCTACCCGCCCTACCCGATGACTGGACGGGGGTGGCCCAGCAGTTCAAGGAACCCGACTTTGCAGGCGATGTCGGCAAAGCTTGGGGTCGCTTTGTCAAAACAGGTCAGGTCTGGGCGTTCTTGATTGGAATAATCTTTGGTTACTTGATTAAAACCTTCACGAGTTTTGGTTAAGTCTGGAAGAGGTTGGGGTCGGAGTCAGGGCCAACTGGGTGAGCGTTGAAAGTGCAAAGCAAAGTCAGAGAGTGGAGAAAATCCGGTCCTTTTCTCGCTCTCTTTTTGGGTTTCCCTCGCCTCAGTATCTTGCCCCGTGGCCCCTCTTTTCGGGATAATCAACGGCTGTTGTTAGCCCAGCCTTCCCACCGTGCAGTCAAATTCTCCTGACCAGTCTTCTGCTAGTTCTGCTAGTTCTGCTTCGCAAACTTGGAGTCAGCGATTTGAGGGAACCCTTCATCCCGCGATCGTGCGATTTAATGCCAGCATCGGTTTTGATATTGAACTGATTGAATACGATCTGACCGGATCCCAAGCCCATGCCAAAATGCTGGCGAAACAAGGCATTATCTCCGCTGAGGAAGCTGAGCAACTGGTGCAGGGGCTGGAACAAATTCGCCAGGAATACCGCGCTGGCCAGTTTCAACCGGGGATCGAAGACGAAGACGTGCACTTTGCAGTGGAACGGCGGCTGACAGCCCTGGTAGGCGATGTCGGGAAAAAGCTCCACACCGCCCGATCGCGCAATGACCAAGTGGGGACAGACACCCGTCTCTATCTGCGGGATCAAATCCAACAAATTCAGCAGCAACTTGCGACCTATCAACGGGCTCTCCTGTCCCATGCGGAACAGCATGTCGAAACTCTGATCCCCGGCTATACCCATCTGCAACGGGCACAGCCCATTAGTCTGGCGCACCACCTGCTGGCTTACATTGACATGGCCGATCGCGATCGCCAACGGCTAGAGGACGTGCTCAAGCGGGTGAACCTCTGTCCGTTGGGGGCCGGAGCCTTGGCGGGGACAACCTTTCCCATCGATCGCCACTACAGCGCAGAATTACTGGGTTTTGCGGGCGTCTATAGCAATAGTTTGGATGCCGTCAGCGATCGGGATTTTGTGGTGGAGTTTCTCGCCGCTGCCAGCTTAATCATGGCCCACCTCAGCCGCCTTTCAGAAGAAGTGATTTTCTGGGCCTCCCAGGAATTTGGCTTCATTAGCCTCACCGATGCCTGCGCCACGGGATCCAGCATCATGCCCCAAAAGAAAAACCCCGATGTGCCCGAACTGGTGCGGGGAAAAACGGGGCGGGTGTTTGGTCACTTGCAAGCCATGTTAGTGGTGATTAAGGGATTACCCCTGGCCTATAACAAGGATTTTCAAGAGGACAAAGAAGGCTTGTTCGATGCGGTGAAAACCGTACAGGCTTGTCTGGAAGCGATGACCATTTTGTTTGAGGAAGGCTTAGTGTTTAAACCCCAGCGCTTAGCCGCTGCCGTGGCAGAAGATTTTTCCAACGCAACGGATGTGGCCGATTATCTGGCTACTAAAGGGGTGCCTTTCCGGGAAGCCTATAACCTGGTGGGGAAAGTCGTACGAACCTGTCTTGGAGCGAATAAATTGCTCAAAGATCTAACCTTGGCGGAATGGCAGGAACTGCACCCCGCGTTTGAAATGGATATCTATGACGCGATCGCGCCTCAACAGGTCGTCGCCGCCCGCAATAGCTTTGGTGGAACGGGATTTGAACAGGTGCGCCAAGCACTTTCTACGGTGCAACAACGGCTAAACCCCTAGCTCTAAACCCCTAGCTCTATACACCCCTAGTCTATAAACCCCTAGGTCTAACGGTAGGGCTGTCGAATTTTTTCCTGTTGAGGGCAATCTAGTAGTAGCTATCGACTAGAAAGTCAGGCCTTACAAGTTCTTTCGCTGACGTGGGACTGCCCCTATGTTTAAAGTTGTCGTCGCACACAGTAATGATCCAGATTCTTCCAGTGCGATTCAGGAAGTGATTGACCAATGTCTTGGGGATCTAGACGGGGTTCAACCCCAAGCGGGACTTTTGCTGGCAGCCCTTGACTTTGACTATGCCCTCCTCCTCGCCCGTCTGCATGAAACCTTTCCCAATCTGCAATTGATCGGGGGGACGACCGATGGCGAAATGTCGTCGGTGCTGGGATTTGAAGAAGATTCCATCACGCTGATGCTATTTTGTTCCGATACGGTACAAATTCGGGCTGGGGTGGGCCTGGGGGTTTCCCAGGATGTGGCGGCAGCGACCCAGGCGGCAGTGGATCAAGCTGGGGGCGATCGACCGTTCGATCCCAAACTCTGTATTACGGTGCCGGATGGCTTGACGGTCAGTGGCGTGGCGGCGATCGCAGGACTCAAGCAAGCCCTAGGGCCAGAGGTGGCGATCGTCGGCGGTACGTCGGGTGACCAGTGGAACTTTCGTCAAACCTATCAGTTCTTTGGCGATCAGGTGCTCAGCGATGCGATCGTGATCTTGCTGTTCTCCGGCGATCTCAAGTTTTCCCATGGGGTGGCTAGTGGTTGGTACCCCATGAGCCGCAAAGCTGTGGTAACTAAGGCCAAGGGCGCACTGGTCTACGAAATCGATCATCGGCCTGCCGTTGAGTTTTATGACCATTATTTAAACGGCTTAACCGTATCGGGGGAATATCCGCTAGCGGTGTTTGACCAAGCGAGTGATGAATTTTATCTGCGGGCTTCCAATGCCTGGGATCGGGAGCAAGGCACGATTCTGTTCATGGGGGATGTGCCAGAAGGAGCCACGGTGCAAATTACCCATACTACCTGTGACGACATTATTGCCGCCACCAAAACCTCGATCGAAAAAGCCCGGAGCCACTATCCCGGTGAACAGCCTGCCGCCATTTTTCTCTTTTCCTGTGCAGCCCGACGACGTTTATTGGGAACAAGAACTTGCGAAGAATATGAGTTAGGGCAACAATCGATCGGAGAAGACATACCGACGATCGGCTTTTATACCTACGGTGAAATTAGTCCTCTCGCACCGGGGGGAGAAGCTTTCTATCACCAAGAAACCTTAGTAACATTGCTACTGGGTGTGGAGTGATTAGCAGTGAATGATTCTGAGGCGGCGCAACGAATTCAAGAGTTGGAGAAAGCGAACCGAATTCTTCAAAAAAAACTCGATCGGGCTCAACAAGGTCGCTTGCAGGTGGAGGAAAGTCGTCGGCGTGCAGAAGCCGTTTTAAGTACGACGATCAAGGAACTGCGGGAATCCCAAAATATGTTGGAGGAACGCAGTCAAGCCCTCGAACAGGCACTTCACGATCTGCAAGGGATGCAAACTCGAATGCTGATGACCGAAAAAATGTCAGCATTAGGCGTGCTGGTAGCGGGCGTTGCCCATGAAATTAATAATCCAGTCAGCTTTATTTACGGCAATCTGGATTATGCCAACCAGTATGCGCAGGATCTCCTGCGTCTAGTGGATTTGTATCAAAAACACTATCCTGATCCGAAGTCTGAAATCCAAGATTTGATCGAATCGATCGATCTGGAATTCATGAAGTCCGATGTGCCCAATGTGATGAATTCCATGAAAATGGGGGCAGAGCGGATTAAAGAAATCGTCCTGTCGCTGCGGACGTTTTCTCGGATGGATGAATCGGAAGTGAAGGCGGTTAACCTCCATGAGGGCCTAGATAGCACGCTGACGATTTTGGAACATCGTCTGAAACCTCAGCCCCATCGTCCAAGAATTGAGGTGATGCGGCAGTATGGTGAAATTCCAGAAATCGAATGCTATGCGGGGCAGCTCAATCAGGTGTTTATGAACATCATCAGCAATGCGATCGATGCCCTGGAAGAGTACTTTGTGGAGATTAAGAATAGCCCAAGCCATTGTCCATCGCCCCCCCTGATCTTGACGATTAAGACAGAATTGCTAGAAGCAAATCAGCAGGTACAAATTTGTTTTCAAGATAATGGCCCGGGCATTCCGCCGGAAGTGATTCCGCAGTTGTTCGATCCCTTTTTTACAACGAAGCCCGTGGGCAAAGGTACGGGACTGGGCTTATCGATCAGTTATCAGATTGTGACTGAAAAACACAATGGTCGGTTGGAATGTTTGTCTAAGTTAGGACAGGGAACGGAATTTATCATTTCTATTCCTGCGCGGCAATCTTTGATCCAGGAACCTGCTTTCAGTACACAAACGGCTGAGAGTTTAGAGACGGCTGAACTCATCAGTTCAGAATTGTTGGATCAATCAGACCTGGTTAATCCAACAGTGGATCAGGTTGAACTGGAGCAGCTATCCCACTAAGGCAGAAGCTTGTGCCGACTGTCCCTGGGGCCAGACTGGCCTAGGCGGACAATTAGGCCAATCGTTCTGTTAATAATTGATAAAATCCGTCACTGTCGATCGTTTCTACTACATTCACATTCACTGCTTTGCCCGCAACGCCATACCAATCCACGATCGTCCGGCCTAAACTCTCCGCACTCTGGGTTTCAATTTCGACAAAACAGGGCCGAGCCGTGAACAAATCGGGTCGCAGCAGATAGGCAATCACACAGGGATCGTGCAGGGGCGCTCCGGCAAAGCCGTATTGTCCCATGTCGTGGCTGCTGTACTGGGTCAGCAAGGTGGCGACGGTGGAGCCGATCGGATCGCCAAGCTCGCGAATTTTGCTCACCCGTTCTGGCGTAGCGATCGCCTGGTGGGTGACATCGAGGCTGATTAAGGTCAGATTGAGTCCCGCAGTCAAAACCACCGCAGCCGCATGGGGATCGGTGTAGATATTAAATTCCGCCGATGGGGTCACGTTGCCATGGGTAATGGCTCCTCCCATCATAACTACCTCACGAATCTGGGGGATAATTCTGGGCTCCTTAATCAAGGCGATCGCGAGATTGGTTAAGGGGCCAAGGGTGGCGATCGTGATGGGTTCTGGGGCGGCCAGCAAGGTGGCGATCAGGAAATCTACGCCGTGCTGTTCTTGCAGGGGGATTTGGGGTTCTGGCAGCGTAATTTGGCCCAGTCCGGTCGCACCGTGGACATATTCCGCCGTTTCCAGCGTCGATCTCAGCATCGCCCGAGGACAACCGGCAAAAATGGGAATTTGGCGCATACCTGCTAATTCGCAGATTTTCCGGGCATTGGTCTGGGTGTGCTGCAAGGGCACATTGCCTGCAACGGTCGTAATTCCCAGGATTTGCAATTCCGGCGAGGCGAATGCTAGCAGAAGTGCGATCGCATCATCGACGCCTGGATCACAATCAATGATCAACGGTTGTGGCACCATAGAGAATTAAGCCCTACCCTTTGCATGCTTTATTTTCCATCGTCTATTTTGAATTGTCTATTTTGAACTGGCACCCAACCCATGACCGTTGACGCGATCGAAATTCTTTCTGCCCAAGAAGTGCGGCGAACCCTGACTCGTCTCGCTTCACAAATTGTTGAAAAATCCGGTGATTTGTCCAATTTAGTGCTGTTGGGAATTTGGACTCGGGGGGTTCCCTTAGCCAAGGTGTTGGCGGAGCAAATTGCCGCCCTCGAACAGGTTGAGGTACCGTTGGGTTTTCTAGATATCACCTTCTACCGAGATGACCTCGATCGCATTGGTGTGCGGACGCCGGAAAAAACGGAAATTCCCTTTGATTTGACGGGTAAAACCGTGGTGCTGGTGGATGATGTGATTTTTAAAGGGCGGACAATTCGCGCGGCCTTGGATGCCATTAACGACTATGGTCGTCCGGGGATTATTCGGCTGGCGGTGATGATCGATCGGGGCCACCGGGAAGTACCGATTCAACCCGATTTTGTCGGGAAAGTTTTGCCCACGTCCAAGGAAGAAGTTGTAAAAGTTTATCTTCAAGAAATTGATGGGCGCGAAGGTGTTGAGTTACTGAAGGTCTAAAAAATTCAACCAAGCAGCCTTTTTTTATAGACAGGTCGTCGTATAGCTAGGTAGGTCATCATGCAGCAAACCTTAACACTCCAATTGGACGATCGTGTTTTTGCAGTGATTCAACAACAAGCCGAAAATCTGGGAATTCCCCTGGAAGAATTTGCTGCTAGCTTATTGGCGCAGCAGTTTCCCCCCGTGCCTCAGCCGGATCTTACAGGTATGGAAAACAATCTTGCCAAAGCCAACTTTGAACGCCATTTTGGGAGATTACATCTCGGTTCTGCCATAGCTGTGGATAATGAAAGTATTGATGAGGATTTAGCTCAAGAGTACTCTGATTCTCACGGAGACCTGTAATGTTGTTGGATACGTCTGGTTTACTGTGTTTGCACTATCCCAGCGGAACCTCTTCATACTCAAGCTTGTGCTGCTTATAAACAGGCAACTAATCTTCTAACCCATAGCTATGTGATTGCAGAATATGTCGCATTGGCAAATGCAAGAAAATTTCCGCGTCCATTGGTTCTAGATTTTATTAATGATTTGCTCAATAATCCAGATATAGAAGTTGTCTGGGTAGATGAGACATTAAATCGAGCCGAGATCGAACTATTGCACAGGAGGCAAGATAAAACTTATTCGCTGTGTGATTCAGTTAGTTTCGTTCTAATGCGTCAAAGAAAAATTTTCCATGCATTAACAACCGATCGACATTTTGAGCGGGAAGGGTTTATTCGGCTCCTGTAATCTTCTGCTCTAGCAAAGGCTGAAACTCTTGTGGTCTAATTGGGAAGGCTGCTAAAAGTTCCGATGATGGCGCTGTCAAGTTTATTCCAATCAGTACAGGTTAATCCATGTCTTCCCAAGAAACGCAAAATCGTAAAGCCGATCACCTGCGCGTTTGCCTCGAAGAGGATGTGCAATGCCGGGAAACCACCAGCGGGTTAGAACACTATCGCTTTACCCATGCCTGTCTGCCGGAATTGAACTATGACGAGATTGACCTATCTACCCAGTTTCTAGGCAAACGGTTGAATGCGCCGATTCTGATTTCCTCCATGACGGGCGGAACGGAACTGGCGAAATTGATTAACTATCGCTTGGCCACGATCGCCCAGGAATATCGCTTGGCCATGGGGGTCGGCTCCCAGCGGGTGGCGATCGAAAAACCGGAGGTGGCCGATAGTTTCCAAATCCGTAAGCTGGCACCGGATGCGCTGCTGTTGGCCAATATTGGAGCTGTACAACTGAATTACCACTATGGGCTGGAGCAATGCCGCAAGGCGATCGACCTGTTGGAAGCCGACGCCTTAATTCTGCACCTGAATCCCCTGCAAGAGGCGGTGCAAACGCGGGGCGATCGCAACTTCGCCGGACTGTTGGAAAAAATTGCGCTGTTATGCGATCAATTGCCCGTTCCCGTGATTGCCAAGGAAGTGGGCAATGGCATTTCTGCGGCCATGGCGAAACAACTGATCCAGGCGGGTGTGGGAGCGATCGATGTGGCCGGGGCGGGCGGTACCTCCTGGGCCAAAGTAGAGGCGGGACGAGCCACTGATGCTAAACAGCGGCGTTTAGGAGCCACCTTTGCCGATTGGGGCTTGCCGACGGCGGATTGTGTGGTGCAGGTGCGTGAAGTGGATGGGGAGATTCCCCTGATTGCCTCTGGGGGCTTGCGGACGGGGCTGGATGTGGCCAAAACGATCGCCCTGGGGGCGGATTTAGGCGGATTGGCTCTTCCCTTTTTGCAGGCAGCCAATGACTCAGAAGCTGCACTCCATGAATTAGTCGATATTTTATTTGCAGAAATTGCAACGACCTTGTTCTGCACAGGCAGTCCCAACTTGCAAGCCCTGCGGCGATCGCACCTGCTGACTTGCGCGTGCTGACCATTGAAGATTTGCTGCTGAATGTACAAAGAATGCTGTTAGAGGGTGATAATGATCGGGGTGATTTTGCAGAAATCTCAGGATCCGTCATTACCACCCCGCTGCTTGTCTACAAACGCAGCGGGAATTCCAAAAGATTCTGTAATTTATGGTGATCAGTGGATCCGTAATGGTAGAATCGGATTCATCATAATTCCGATAGACTTACCGGGGATGTCCCCCTTGCATCACAGCCATGGTCATGACACCTGATACACCAGCCCTTGAGAAAAAACCTTCTAAGGTAGAAGGCATCAAGGAAAGAAGTAACTTTCTGCGGGAGCCCCTCGCCAGCGAGTTGCAGAATGATCTCAATTATTTTTCTGAGGATGCGATTCAACTCCTCAAGTTCCATGGTTCCTATCAGCAAGATAACCGCGAGAACCGCGTTAAGGGTCAGGAAAAAGACTATCAAATGATGCTGCGGACGCGCAGTCCCGGAGGCTTCATCCCGCCGCAGTTGTATCTCACCCTCGATCGGCTCTCCGATGAGTACGGTAACCACACCCTGCGAGCGACGACGCGCCAAGGGTTCCAACTCCATGGTGTGCTCAAAAAGAATTTAAAGGCCACGATCGCGGCGATCGCCCACAGCATGGGGTCAACCTTGGCGGCCTGCGGCGATGTGAATCGTAATGTGATGGCTCCGCCTGCGCCCTTCCGCAATCGGCCAGAATATGAGTTGGCGCGGGAATATGCCAATCGGATTGCGGACTTACTGACGCCCCAAACCGGAGCCTACTACGAGATTTGGCTGGATGGGGAAAAAGTGGTGTCCGGCGAAGAGCATCCCGATGTCATCGCAGCACGGCAGAACCATCAAAATGGCTCAACTTTCCCCGATTCCGTAGAACCCATCTATGGCACCCACTACATGCCCCGCAAGTTCAAAATTTGCGTCACGGTGCCGGGGGATAACTCCGTTGATCTGTTTTCCCAAGACCTGTCGCTGGTAGTGATTTGTAATAATGCAGGTCAGCTCCAGGGCTTTAATATCTACGCAGGGGGCGGTCTAGGCCGTACCCACGGCAAGGAAGAAACCTTTGCCCGGATTGCTGATCCGATCGGCTATGTCGAAGCGGCGGATATTTACGAAGCAGTCAAGGCGATCGTGGCGACCCAGCGGGATTACGGCGATCGCACCGATCGTCGCCATGCTCGGTTGAAGTACTTGATCCACGAATGGGGCGTTGACACCTTCAAAGCCAAGGTGGAAGAGTATTTCGGGAAAGCCTTGCAGCCGTTGGCTAAACTTCCCACTTGGCAGTATGAAGACTTCCTAGGCTGGCATGAACAGGGCGACGGCAAGTGGTTTGTCGGCATTTCGATCGAAAACGGTCGGGTCAAAGATGCGGGGGAATTTCGCCTCAAGTCTGCGCTGAAAACCTTGGTGTCTACCTATCAGCTGCCAATGCTGTTGACCCCGAGCCAGAACGCGATTTTGTACGATATTCGTCCGGAAGATAGGGCGGCGATCGCGCAAATTTTGGCGGAGCACGGCATCAAACGGGAAGACGAAATCGACACGTTGGTGCGTTACTCCATGGCCTGCCCCGCACTACCGCTCTGCGGTTTGGCCAATACTGAAGCTGAGCGGATTTTGCCGGACATGCTGACTCGGGTTCGGGCGGTGTTAACCAAAGTCGGCTTGCCGGAAGAGCATTTCATTACCCGCATTACGGGCTGCCCCAACGGCTGTGCCCGTCCCTACCTGGCGGAATTGGGCTTTGTGGGGAATGGCCCCAATCAGTACCAACTGTGGCTGGGGGCTGCGCCGAACCAAACCCGGTTGTCCGAGGTCTATGTCGAGAAAATGCATCTCGATGACTTGGAAAAGACGCTGGAACCCGTCTTTGCCTTGTTCAAAAAGCGTCGGAAAAAGGCGGAAAGTTTCGGGGATTTCTGCCATCGAGTTGGTTTTGAAGCGCTACGCCAGTTTGCGGTAACCTATGCAGCGCGGCGGGAAGGCAAAGCGTTGGATCACCGGAAACGGGTAACGGTGCGAGATGAGGTCTATCTGCGCTTGCAGGATGCCGCTGCCGCCAAGGGGGTTTCCATGACGGAGCTGGCGACGGAAATTATCGATCAATACCTGAGTCAACATCAAATTGCAGAAGCAGTACCCACAGCGTTCACCAACGAATCGGTAGATGCTGAGCAGGTCATGGTTGAAGCAGTTTCTGAAGTTCCGATCGAATCTACTGTTACAGCTTCCATTGAACCAACGATCGAACTTGTTGCGGAACAGTCTACGGAACAATCTGCTGAATCGTCTACGGAATTACCGATCGAACCTCTAGCAGAATCTGCGATCGAACCTATTGCGGAACAGTCTATGGAATCCTCTGAACAATCTGACGCAACAGCAACTGAACCTGTGGAGTCAGAAACGGAATCCCTAGAGACGCCTGTAGAAGCTTCCGTAGAAACGCCTGTAGAAACGGCGGTTGCGGCATCCTTTAGTTCTTCTACTGCTTCCCCTGGATTCGGCTCTAGCTGGGACGGGCGTGGTTTCTAAGGTTTAAATTGGAATTATTAATTTGAATCAGAAAAACAGGGCGGATTCATTTTGCCCTGTTTTATTTTGACCTTAATACATGTCCCTATCTTCCAGCTTCAGCGTTCATCCTTCCGCGTTTTGCCACAGTTTCAGCAAATCTTTAGCTTTCCCTCATCGGTTTCTCGAAAAAATCCTGGATGCTAAAGCTATCTAATTTTGGGATTAGGCCATGGGCATTCAATTGGGGCGAGAGATTTGTGGTCGATCGGGAATTGCCAGTACCCGTGAGTGGTTGGTTACCAATGGGATTGGCGGCTATGCAGCAGGCACGATCGCGGGCTCGCTGACTCGGCGCTACCATGGGATTTTAATTGCAGCACTCCAGCCCCCTTTGGGACGCACGTTATTGGTCAGTCAGCTGGAGGAAATCATTGACTATGGCGATCGTACCTATGAACTGGCGACGAATGTCTGGAGTGACGGTTCGGTGCACCCCCAGGGCTACCAATACCTAGAGCAATTCTCCTTAGAAGGTAGTATTCCCACTTGGCACTATGCCTGTGCCGATGCACTGCTGGAGAAACAAATCTGGATGCAGCCGGGTGAAAATACAACTTACATCACCTATCGGCTATTACGAGCAACACAGCCGTTAATACTTCGAGTCAATGCTTTAGTGAATTACCGAGATTACCACGGTGATACACAAACGATTTGGTCAATGGATATTCGATCGATTCAGGATCATCCTCAAATCCAGGGCGTAAAAATTCAGGCATTCCCCGAGGCTGTTCCGTTTTATCTACTCAGCGATCGGGCAACGGTCACTCCTGCCCACGACTGGTACTACAATTTTGATTTAGCGGTAGAGCGATATCGAGGGTTAAGAGATCGGGAAAACCATCTCCATGCTGCCACGTTTCAGATGACGTTAAATCCTGGAGAAGTAGTGACCCTTGTCGCGAGTACTGAGCTTCATACCTCGATCGCGTGTGATTCTGCCCGACAGCAGCGCCAGCACCATGAAAAAACATTGCTACAAGCCGCGATTTCTCAGAACAAGACCCAGCTAGTTCCTGATTGGATACAGCAGTTGATCCTAGCGGCTGATCAGTTTATTGTCGATCGACCGACGCCAGATTTTCCCATGGGTAAAACAATCATTGCAGGCTATCCCTGGTTTAGTGATTGGGGACGGGATACGATGATTAGTCTGCCGGGACTCACGCTCTGTACAGGGCGTCCAGACATTGCCCGATCGATTCTACTAACGTTTTCTAAGTATGTCGATCGGGGTATGATTCCCAATCGCTTTCCCGATGCAGGGGAAATTCCTGAATATAACACCGTTGATGCAACCCTTTGGTATATCGAAGCAATTCGCGCTTACTATTACCAGACAGGAGACGAGGATTTACTTAAACAATTGTTTCCTGTGGTGCAGGAAATTATTGATTGGCATTGCCAGGGAACACGATATCAGATTCGTGCTGATGCTGAGGATGGCTTACTCTACGCGGGGGAGCCGGGGGTGCAATTGACTTGGATGGATGCAAAGGTGGGCGATTGGGTGGTGACGCCCCGGATTGGCAAACCGATCGAAATTAATGCCCTCTGGTATAACGCTGTGCGATCGCTGGCAAAATTTGCGCGGCGACTCCAGCAACCGCACCAAGACTACGACGCCCTTGCCGATCGGATTCAAACCCATTTCGCCAAGTTCTGGAATGCTGAATTGGGGTATTGCTATGACCTGTTGGATGGGCCGGAGGGGGCAGATTCAACGTTGCGACCGAATCAATTGTTCGCGATCGCCTTACCTGCCTTGGGTACAGCCGATTTTCCAGCCCTACTCACCCTTGACCAACAAAAAGCGGTGGTCGATCGCTGTGCACGACATTTACTCACATCCCACGGGCTGCGATCGCTCAGTCCCAGTCATCCCCAGTACCAAGGGCACTATGGCGGCACGCAGTTGCAACGGGATGGAGCCTATCACCAGGGTACGGTTTGGGGCTGGCTGTTGGGGGCATTCGCGATCGGGCATTTTCGGGTGTATGGGAATGCGACAGCGGCGCTGCAATTTTTGCAACCGATGGCACACCATCTATTGGATCACGGGGTCGGCAGTCTCAGCGAAATTTTTGATGGGGATGCGCCAATGACGCCACGGGGTTGCTTTGCCCAAGCTTGGACAGTAGCGGAAGTGCTAAGGGCTTGGTTCGTCCTTTCTGAGTATTTAACGCAGATTTAATAGACTTATCAGGTATTCTGGCCTGAATATGAGGACTCAATACTAGTTTATTTTTGGAGGATGCCAACCGAACTCTGTCCAAATAGCACGGGCTGCAACAATATTGTCATTATTTAATCGAAGAGAGATTATAGTTGCTCTCCCGATCGAGGTTATTCCAATAATTTGTGTACCGCCGTTGTCCCAGTGAAAATGCTCACGCCACTGTTGTCTACGGGGATTGAAAAGGGGGACAAATTGTTGTGTTTGAGGATCGGTTGCGCCTGTCCTAGCTCCTTTGAATTCGTTACATCGATAACAAGCAGCAGCGAGATTATCGGCTGAGTCTTGGCCTCCCTGGGAGATTGGACAAATGTGATCCATGACTAAAGGACTTCCAGTAAGGCGGGAAGAGGTTTTGCAGTACTCGCATCGGTAACCGGCACGATCAATCACTTGCTGTCTAAGACTGTCCGAAATTGCCATAGTCAAAGCTTATGAGTCATAATCTGTGCTTTACAACTCGTTGAGAGTAGGAATTTTTTGCCCGCGCCAACGCAGGATTGACCAAGCGTAAGCTTTTTGTAGCATGAGTTGGTCGGCAGCTTCCCGGAGTGCGGTAAGTTCCTGGCGTTCTTCGATCGTGAGTTGATCGGTTTCGTTTTTAGTTAATAGATAGGCGTGGCGATCGTGTTGCTGAGGAGAAATCGTGGCTTGAGCGATCGTCTGGAGGGCCTCGCTACTCAGGGTTTGGAGAGCAAGAAGGTGGGGTTGAAGCTCCGAAGGTGCGTTGTCAGGAGTGGGAGGGAGATTGCTGAGAATACTTTGTGTAATGAGAGCTTCTAGGGGTTGGTGGGTTAGGTTTGCAATGCGAGTGAGTTGCTGAAAAACCAGCTCGGGAAGTTCGATCGTGATGGACTGTGACATAACTGGTGGGCTTTAGAGCGAAGGATTCCTCTATTTTAACCAATGGAAATTTCATCCAAAGATCTGGGATGGAAATTTACTGAGGACACCTCGCGATTACCTTATCCAAGGTTAGAGGATGACCGAAACCCTACCAGTTTATTGAGTACTTCCTAATTTGTTATCTTCATTAAATTTTTAACGTTACTTTTCCTGCAATTCAAGCGTTAACTTTAAATACATTACTCAAATTTCACTTATTGATAGAGTCAATATATCTACTGCATCCAAAGTTGTACAAGTCCCTGAACATTGCGATCTATTGCGGACTAGGTTGGCTCGTGGTGGGTGTTTTAGGATGTAAGTAGATAATGTGTAAACCTCGGAGGTTCCTATGTTTTTGATGCATAAACCGACAGGTACGCTTGTTGAAGTGCTGACCCTTCCCGACCTCTTCGATCCATTCCAAACGGAAATTACCGGGCAACGGCATGCGGGGGAAGAAATGCAAGATCCGTTACCGTTTTTGAAGGCAGAAATGGTTTTCCCATCCGGTGAAGCACTCCCGACCTGTTGGATCAATTCCCACTACCGGGAACAGATGACTCAATCGGCAGCGAAATTCGCGGTTAGGGCTTAGTCGTAGCATCGATCGCGTGATAGTGTCGATGAATGCTCAGGATCGATCCTTGATCGCTAAACCGTTGCTGATTCAATTGGCAGAATTGATGCAATAACATCCTATTTGCCTCGATGCAAAAAAGGGAACAGGCTAGCTGCTCCCTTTTCCTACAGTTGAATCACTGAGTTGAATTACTGGATGGCTCGATCGTGCGTTATTCGATCACGTCGATCGTACCTGTCGATCGTCAAGCGATCGCCCCTACCCTTGTACCTTCATCGCCTTAGCCAATTCTGCGGCAACGAGGGGACGGGAGAATTCTGGCGGCGGTAATTCCCCACGACGCAGCATTTCCCGCACCTTGGTACCTGATAGGTGAACCCGTTGCTCGGGGGTGCTGGGGCTGGTTTTCACCGTGGCCATGGTATTTGTCACTGTGCAGTAGAAAGCGTGCTCAAACTTCAGGGGCACAATGCCGATCAACGCGGGATCGAACTCGTCAAAAATGTATTGAGCATCGAAGGTGCCGTAGTAGTCGCCCACACCCGCGTGGTCACGACCAACGATGAAGTGGGTGCAACCGTAGTTTTTCCGGATGAGTGCGTGGAAAATCGCTTCACGAGGCCCCGCGTAGCGCATCGCTGAGGGGTTAATCCCCAAAATGACCCGATCCTGGGGATAGTAATTTTCGATCAGGATTTCATAGCAGCGCATCCGGATGTCTGCCGGGATGTCATCTTCCTTCGTGGCACCTACGAGCGGATGTAGGAACAACCCATCCACGATTTCCATGGCGCACTTCTGAATGTATTCATGGGCGCGGTGCACGGGGTTGCGGGTTTGGAAGCCGACGATCGTATGCCAGCCCTTATCCAAAAATGCCTGACGAGAGACAGCGGGATCCAACTGGTATTTCGGGAAGAGGGGATGGGGATCCCGTTCCAGCAACCAAATGGGGCCGGCCAGATTAACATTGCCCTGTTGGTACACCACCGCCACACCGGGATGCTTTTCATCATCGGTGCGATAGACGTTGACGGCTTCCTTCTGCTTGTCGTAGGTATATTTTTCCGTCAGTTGCAGAACCCCGATGTAGCGTCCGGTAGAGTCATCCAGACGTACATAGCTACCTTCTTCTAAAGGCGCGGCCACTTCTTCCGTCACAGACAGCGTAATCGGAATCGACCAAGGCAGACCATTGATGAGGTGCATATCCACCACCACACTGTCATAGTCCTGTTGGTTCATAAATCCGGTCAATGGGCTAAAGCCCCCGATCGCAATCATGTGCAAATCGGAAACCGCCCGCTCATCCAAGGCCACACGGGGCAGAAAGTCTGCTTTGCTGAGGAATTCTTCCTTTTGGGCTGGCGTTGCGATGCGGTTAATCAGTTCCCCACCGTGGGGAGCAATGCTGTCTGGACGGTGATACTTGGCCATGGGTTCTCTAGGGATTTCAACTCATTGCAAGCTTTGATCCTACCAGAGTCTTAACCCACCCCTAAATCTCTCGTGAAAACATCTAGGGTCGATCGGGGGATAGAGATTTTGGCAGGAATTAAGCGAACTCAACCGATCGGTAAAAATCGGCGGGTTAGGCGTATTTTTTCAGCAGCAGCGCTAACTTTTCCTTGGTTGCAGCAGGGACTTTATCCATGGGGGTCAGCACCGCATATTTCAAGGCGGAATGGGCCTCCGATTCAAATAAATCAGTACTCAAGCGCCGCACCACTTCTTTGATCACCGCTTGGGCGTTGGTGGCATTTTTATGCAAATTGGCTACCACCATATCCACCGTCACGCTGTCATGGTCGGGGTGCCAGCAGTCGTAGTCCGTCACCAAAGCTAGGGTGGCGTAGGCAATCTCGGCTTCCCGCGCCAGCTTGGCTTCCTGCAAATTGGTCATGCCGATAATCGTTGCGCCCCAACTGCGGTACAGGTTCGACTCCGCCTTGGTCGAAAACGCAGGGCCTTCCATGCAGACGTAGGTGCCGCCCCGATGGATGTCGATGCCTTCGATCGTGAGGCTTTCGGCTGCATCCGCCACTAGGTTCGCTAATTTAGGACAAACAGGATCGCCAAAGGTAATGTGGGCAACAATGCCTTCCCCAAAAAACGTAGACACGCGGTTACGGGTGCGATCGATAAATTGATCGGGAATCACCATGTCCAAGGGTTTCGCGGCTTCCTTGAGGGAACCCACCGCCGACGCTGAAATGATGTATTCCACACCGAGGCTTTTCAGGGCGTAGATGTTGGCGCGGAAGGGGAGTTCCGTCGGCAGAAGTGTATGGTTGCGACCATGGCGAGCCAGGAATGCCACGCGGGTGCCTTCCAAGGTGCCCACGATCAAGGCATCGGAGGGTGCCCCGAAGGGAGTTTCCACCGTGACTTCTTCCACATCCTTGAGCGCATCCATCTTGTAGAGGCCGCTGCCGCCGATAATGCCAATTTTGATATCCTGTGCCATGGGTCTAAGTTCGTGTGACTAAGTTTCGGTGTGCCTGAGTGAAAAAGTTGCCAGCGCGCGCAAATTGAACAGCGTCTAGGGTACAGGTTGCAGTTCCCTAGGGCAAGTCCTGATTGTTGATCTAAGCCACCTCTGGATCACGCAAGAGCCAAACGCCGGTGTAGGTCATGCCGCTATCATCCGGTTGGATCAGCAGGAAATGTAGGCCCTTAGCCGCCTGCTTGCGTTCCATAAACGTTTCCCCGGCTGTACGCACTTCTGGATCGGCCACCGTGGTGAGAATGTGCCGATCGCGTTCCCCGGCCCGCAAAATCACCCCATCCAATTCCCCCGCCACATAATTGACCGCGATCGGTTCCACCCCTGCTAACCAGCGCGCCAAGGGCATGGACTTGCGGCCCCCGTTGATCACCACACCGGGCAACAGCTGGCTGGACGCGAGGCCCACCCGCAAGGGGTCGTGCATCTCCGGCAGAAAAGAGAGCGGAATGGGCCGATCGAGGAACAGATCCAAAAAATCTCCAGCGACGATACTGGCAAACCGCCAACGATCGCCCCAGAGGGTTTCGGGAATGGGTACGGGGGGATTCAGCATGGTATCTCGTGCTTCAATACGTCAAATTGACTATCCAAAATTGACTATCCAAAGTAGAAGTTTAAAACCATGCCGGAAATAAAGGTTAACTGCGCCGCGATCGCAAACAGGTAAACGATCGCTCTGGGTTTGAACATGGTCAACATCAGTCCTACCCCTTTCAGGTCAATCATGGGGCCAAAGACCAGGAAGGAAACAAGAGAACCCGTCGTAAACGAAGAGGAAAACGACAGCGCAAAGAACGAATCTACGGTAGAGCAGATCGACACCAATGCCGCCAGCAACATCATGGCCAAAACGGAGGTCACGGGATCTTGGCCTAAACTTAAGACCCACTCGCGCGGTACAAAGGTTTGCAGCAGCGCCGCCACCAAACTACCAAAAATTAACACGCCCGCCAGTTCCCGCAGCTCCTGTACCATGCCTTCTACCAATAGCCGCAGCCGCAGCGACAAGGGTTGCTTGACCACATCGGTGAAGGCTGCCTGGAGGGCGATCGCGTCTCCAGTGGGCAGAGGTTGGTTGGATTGGCCGAGGAGAAACATCCCGGAGCCTAACAGTGGACTGGAGGTTTTCGGCTTGTTGGTTTCTAGAATTTTCCAGCTTGGAGTAGCTTGCGGTTCCTGGGCAAGACGGTCTTGGCGGACGGTGATGGCGGTGGCAACGGCAGGGCGCAAAAAAGGCCGCAGATCTTTTTGAATGCTGAAGATCCAACCTAATAGCGTGGCGATCGCCAGGGATAAACCCACCCGCAGAAACACGACCTCCGGTTGATCCCGAAAGGCCACCCAAGTCGCCCAAATCACAATGGGATTGATGACCGGAGCGGCCAGGAGAAAGCCGATCGCGACAGAGGCTGGTGCGCCTTGCATCAACAGGCGTCGTGCGACCGGAATGTTGCCACACTCACAGACGGGAAACAAAAAACCGATGCAACTGCCTGCCAAGGATCCTAGAAAAGCATTTTTGGGCAGTAGGGCGACCAATCTTCGTTCGCTGACAAAAAATTGTAGCAATCCTGAGAAGAGAACTCCCAGTAACAGGAAAGGCATAGCCTCTACGATCAAGCTGAGAAACAGAGTGAAAGCGCTGTTAAATTGATACATTACAGCCCTACAAACCTAGGAGAGGATAGCTTAGGGATCATAGCGCAATCGGGAGACGATCCAATGGTTTCTGTGCAGGGTGGCCCGATCATGCTAAACCCCTAAGGTGCTGGAAATCACCTCAGGGGCTAGGAAAGTTAGAAAATTGACGTAATTGCTGTCCAATTACTGGATTTTGACCCAATAGCCTTGAACTGGACTAATAAGCCACTAATAAGCCAACGTTTCCAACGTTTCTCTTAAATACAGATGGACGAGGAAATCTAAACTCACGGATTGTAAGCGCTGGTCTTGGCTGCGATCGAGCCGCCAGCGTTGAAACCCTGAACTGTCCGCGATCGCTCGTTTGAGGCTATCCCAAACCTTCGCGTCAGAGAGACCCTTATCTTGGTTGGACATGTGAGAACTAGCCATAGACACCTTAAATAAATCTTTGAGGAAAACAGCGAACCGCGAAATCTACAAACGTTCTGAGGAAAAGGCGAATGAACCAAGGTCTGGCAACCACAGCCTAACAAACAAAGCTGGATGAATAATTCCTGATGAACCGTACTTGATAAATGGTGCTAGTGAACAATCGGATTAGATCGCGTTTGGAACTCAACCTACGGGTGACGGGTGCAGATCTAGTTTAACCTTTCTTCAAGATCGGCTAAAACCCGTTGAATAGCTGTATTCTGAACAACAATTTTTAGACAAACTTCTCCCTGATCCTACCGTTTTACGCGGGTGTCGTGGGAAGAATTTGATTAACTTTTAGACCCACGATAGTAAAGTTCTGTTTTATCGTGGGGACGGTGAGCGGCTCTGCGGCAGCAAAATGCTCTTCGCCTGCCAGCATCACTTGAACAACACTGAGCGGAACTTCCAAAAAAAGCGTGGCTAGAAAAAAGGCGATCGCGGCGGCGGGTAATCGCAAAACTGGAGGTATCGGCAAGATCGCAGTTGCTAGTGCAGCCCAACTCTGGATTTGCCACAATAGAACGCCTAGGCCGATCGCGCCCAGCAACAACAGCAGTGGGTTTCGGCAGGTTTGAAACAGGGACAAAATTTTCTGTTGATTGGGGGTGAGTGCGTCGGGATGGATAGCAATCACGAGGATGCTATAGATATAAAACGGCCTTTGCCATTGCATCCAGAAAATGGGCAAGCTGCCGATCACAAAAATCAGCAAGAATTCTACGATCGCGGAAAAGCTGGACGGTGCAGACGCTAAGGCAATCCCGCAGCCTAGGAGAGCGATCGGAACCACCACAATTCCAGATAAGTGGATCCACAAATAGGGATCTAACCAAAATTGATTTATTTTCATGGGACTTGAAGCGTCACAGTATCCCAAATCACAGTTCACTGAATTTGATTATCCCCTGTTTTAGCCCAACGGGCTAGATCGCTGGAGAGGTAAGAATGAGCTAGCCCTAGGAATTGAATCTTTGATCGAAGGTTTAATCGATCAGAGATTCCCCCTTCAGTGGAGCTAAGCCTAACCTCTCCCAAGCGGTTAAAGGTTAGTTGCAGGAATAGGATCCAGAGACTGCCCTCACTGAGACAACGTTATTTTCTACGGAAGTAACCCTGAACTGCTCAACGGCGCGGCCTCCATAGGCATTCACTCCATAGCTGACATTAATCGTAGAACCGACTGGGATTGACCCAGGGTTCACTCTTTCGCTGGAAGAAAGCGCTGTTGAAACGCCCTCTGCCCGTGCTTGAGGGGAGGCATTACAACCGTCCAGCATATTGTTCGTAATGAATAGACTAATGTCTGATGTCGTTGTGTCCCCGCCTCCTGGCTGCACTTCTCCACCCAAATTTTGGGAGTCCCAAGAAGGTAGATTAAGCAATTCTCGGAGCCTATCCCAGGAGATGGTGCTGGGGCGTTTTCCGACCACGGTCACGGTGGGTAGTTCGGTTTCAGCTTGGGCCGAAGGTGCTACAGCAACTCCACCAGCAACAATGGCTGTTAACAAAAGTAATCCTTTGAAGTTGTGAATCTTCATGATTTTCAGGGGTGAATTGCGTGAACAAACGGTCACAGAGTAACCACCCCTGTATATCTACGGATACAACACAGCTTATGCAGACGATTCAACCCAGTGTTGCGACTGTGTTGCGACTGTGTTACGACCGTGTTGCGGTGGCATTTACGGAGCCTGTCCTGATCGGTTGAGATTCGGTCAGTGAGCGATCACCCCGCAATGCCCGATCGCAACGAGAAGCTATCCGATCGCCGCTAGGATCGCCTCGCCCATGCCTTTGCAGCCTACCGCGATCATCCCTTCTGACATGATGTCTCCGGTGCGATATCCCTGATCGAGAACGGTCACCACGGCTTGTTCGATCGCTTCCGCCGCTGCGGCTTCATTCAGGTCATAACGCAACATCATCGCCGCACTGAGGATTTGGGCGAGGGGGTTCGCTTTATCCTGTCCGGCAATGTCGGGAGCCGATCCATGTACAGGTTCGTACAAGCCCGGTCGGGCGGAACTGAGGCTGGCGGAGGGCAACATCCCAATACTGCCCGTCAGCATGGCCGCTGCATCGGAGAGAATATCGCCAAACAGATTGCCCGTCACGATCGTGTCAAATTGCTTGGGATTGCGCACCAACTGCATGGCCGCATTGTCCACGTACATGTGGGTCAGTTCTACGTCGGCATACTCCGCTGCCAGAGCGGTGATGCGATCGCGCCACAGTTGCGACACTTCCAGCACATTAGCCTTGTCTACGGAACATAGCTTTTTGCGGCGTTTTTGGGCGGTTTCAAAGGCCACCCGACCGATGCGATCGATTTCCGATTCGCTGTAGACCATGGTGTTAAACCCACGCTTTTCCCCCGTTTCCGTTTCCACGACGCCGCGCGGTTGCCCAAAGTAAATGCCGCCCGTCAGTTCCCGGACCACCATGATGTCCACGCCTTCTACAATTTCCCGCTTGAGGCTGGACGCATCCACCAATTGGGGCAGAATCGTGGCCGGACGCAGGTTAGCAAATAACCCTAAGCCTGCCCGCAGTGCTAATAACCCCGTTTCTGGGCGCTGGTGACGAGGTAACGTATCCCACTTGTAGCCACCGATCGCAGCCAGCAGGACAGAATCACTTTGTTTACAGGTTTCTAAGGTCGCTGCGGGGAGCGGCTCTCCCGTCGCGTCAATGGCGGCTCCCCCCACAAGTGCTTCCTGAAACTCAAACGCAAGATTAAACTTTTCGCCAATGCGCTTTAGTACCTGAACGGTGACCGCCATAATTTCAGGGCCAATGCCATCTCCAGGAAGCAGTGTAATGCGGTAGCTTGCCATGATTGTCCTTCGCAGATCCGTCGCAAATTTTCCGTCCTTCACCTTAGAGGAAAAGGGATCCTAGAAGCAATCGATTTAACCCATGAGCACTCAAAACTGGGAGGCAAATATTGAGAGGGTGTAGCGGTGCTGCGGAACAAGGACAGCGAAGAGAGCACCCGATCGGGTGCCCTGTCAGTCCGATCGTTACGATCGTTTAGAGAACCACTTTACGGGTTTGGGATTTTCGGTTTTCGCAACGGTGGGTTCATTGAAGATGAAAGAATCCAAACGGGTGTCCACGGGAACTGACTTGCGGGGGCTATCCACCTCCCGCCAAATAGTCACGTGTTCCTCATGCTCAACCAGTAGACAATCAACCCCTTGGGCTTGACTTTCGCGACAGAGATTCATCGCCACGGAATATACCCGTCTTGAAAAGGTCTCGCCCCGGTGAAACACCTGTCCCCCAAATTCCAAGCGGGATTTACCGCGATAGGGGATTTTTTGACTTTCTAATTGCTCTGTGGTCAAGATCAACATGCTCAGAACTCCAAAGGTAGATGCAATTTATTCGTAGATCCCGTCGATCGTCAGATGGGTCTAAATGCCCCTCGGCTTAAGATGATTCAGGGATCGGGAGGGGGATCGCCATGGGCCGCCATCACCCATTGATTGAGGATAAGGGCAGTGATTGAATCTAATAAATTGCAGTCATGTAATTGGCAACCAATAATTAGCAAATAATTAGCAAAAAAGAGAAAAAATTGAGAAGTGATCTGAGAAGCTGCCGCAATCAGCAGGACAAAACTCCTAGGACAACAGTTGCGGATGACCGGAGTGGCTCAGCCGTGGCTCAGCATGGCAATACACCAGCCCAGAACCTAGCGGGAGATACTATGGCACCCCGATCGTGGAACGGGGAAGTTGATTATTTGCCGCTTAAGCTTAAGCGATCGGGATCTGTTGTCTTTTTTGCTGAATGGAACGAGTCAAGCCAGTGAGTGAAGCAAAGGGTTGTAATGGGTGCCAATGCTGTAATTGTTGCCATTACCATCTGTCCCAATACTATTAACTTCCGTGTATTGGAACACACTAAATTAGAGCATCTTTACAAATCTTGGGAAGTCTACCCTAGGGAGTATCTGTCGTAAAGTCCTGCACGGTTCCCCCCAATCCTTCGACAATTAATCGAGTGTTGACAACTAGCATTTCCACGTAGGAATCGCCTGCGTTTCCGGGAACACCGATCGAATCTGCAAATAAGGGTTGTTCCGCCAGTTTCACTTTGGCTTCTTCAGCAACGGTTTCAATCAATGCGGGATTAATCGCCGTTTCCGCAAAAATGGTTGGAACGCCCGTCGATCGAATGGTTTGAACCAATTGCTTGACGGTTTGGGCGCTGGGTTGTTCTTCGGTACTGATGCCGATGAGGGTGCCGACGACCGTTAAACCGTAGGCTTGGGCGTAGTATTGAAACGCATCGTGGGTAGTCACCAGTTTGCGTCGTTCCGGTGGTAGGGTTTGGATTTGCTCAGCAATCCAGCGATCGAGGCGTTGCAGCTCAGTTATCAAAGCTTGGGCGTTTTGGGTAAAGCGATCGCGGTTTTGGGGTTGTAGATTGATGAGTTCATCGCGAATCACTTCGACCATACGCATGGCATTTTTGGCATTGCCCCAAACGTGGGGATCGGGCACAAGCTCCCCTTCTTTGTCTAATTTGAGGGGCGTGATAACTTCGCCCACGGGAATTTTTTTGGCGTTGAGGGCATTGGCCTGCATCAGACGAATGAGTCCCGGTTCCAAGTTGTAGCCGTTATACAGCACCAAATCGGCTTTTTCCAGCGTGACGGTGTCCTGGGGAATGGGCTCGTAGGTGTGGGGATCATCCCCCGGTTTCAAAATTCCTTGCAGGTCAATATCATCTTTGCCAATGCGGTGGGTGAGATCCGCCAAAATTGTACTCGTTGCGACCACGCGGGGTTTACGGGTTCCCTGGGGAGAGGATCCAGGTAGTTGACAACTGCCCAATCCGATCGCCAGCACACCTCCGATCGCCCCTAACATGGCTCGCCTGCTCCATTGGGCAGGCTGAAATCGAGCAGGCTGAAATCGGGCAGGCTGCGATCGTTGAAGCCTTGTCGAAATCCGGGAGGCCGAATCCAGGGTACGCAGCTTAAGCCGGAGAGAAAAACGTGCAGCCATAGGGATGGGAACCGTAGGGAACTAGTGATAAGAACTTTTCATAATCCTTTCATTTTTTGCGCTACATTGGAATTAGGTTTTCATAATCCTTTCATTTTTTCGCTAGTTAACTTTTCGCTGGTTGACTTTTCGCTAGTTGACTTTGCGCTAGTTGACATCCTGGGCTCTGCTCCCTCGGCCTGGATGGTGCGCCTTCAATTCCTCACACTCAATTCCTCACACTCAATCCCTCCATCAACTCCTATGCTGTCCCTTCCTTGGTTCCAGATTCCCTCCAGCCGTCTCTCTAGCCAAAATGCTCGTCAATCCTTGGTTGGTTTACCGGGTCGATCGCCGGGAGCCCCAGGCCGCCACTTATCTGAGCAGCAGCGCGATCGATCGGGATCTCAACCCAGCGATCGACCCCAGGAAATTTTGCGGGTGGACAATATGACCGTGCGCTACCGCAGTGTGCTGGCACTGGAACAGGTGAGTTTTGGGCTGGATGCGGGCAAGATGCTGGGCATTTTGGGAGCCAATGGTGCAGGAAAAAGCACCTTGATGAAGGGGATTTTGGGGCTGACGCCTACGGTGTCCGGGCAGGTGTTTTACGATGGGCAACCGTTTCAGCAGCAGCGCCATCGCGTGGCCTATGTGCCGCAACGCAGTCAGATTGATTGGGCCTATCCAGCGACGGTGTGGGATGTGGTTTTGATGGGGCGGGTTCGATCGGCGGGGTGGCTCAGTCCGATCAGTGCGCCGAGTCGTCGGATTGCCATGGAAGCATTGGAGCGCTTGGGCATGGCGGATTATCGCGATCGCTCGATCGGGGAATTGTCCGGTGGGCAGCAACAGCGGGTGTTTCTAGCACGGGCGATGACCCAGCAGGCGGATTTATTTCTCCTGGATGAACCATTTGTAGGGGTTGACCAAAGGACGCAAACCGTTATTTTTGATTTGCTGCGGGAATTAACCCAGGAAGGGAAAACGATTTTGGTGGTGCACCATGATTTGGGCGCGTCATTGAATCATTTTGATGAATTGCTGTTACTGAATCGTCGTCTCATTGCCCAGGGCGATCGGGCTACGGTTATGACGCCGGAGAATTTACACCAAGCCTATGGCAGTTTTTTCCACTTACCCCAAGCTGCCTAGTGTCGCGTAGTTTCCCTGTTAGAGTGCGCTGTGATGTTGGACTTATTAAATGCATTGGTAGAACCGCTGCAATATAGCTTTATGCAGCGATCGCTGATTGTGGCGGTTTTGGTGGGGGTGATCTGTGCGTTGGTGGGCAGTTACCTCATGGTGCAACGGTTGGCGCTCCTAGGCGATGCCATTAGCCATTCCGTTCTGCCAGGGTTGGCGATCGCGTTTATGACGGGAACCAATTTATTTGTCGGAGCCTTTATTGCAGGAATCCTCAGTACGGTCGCCATTACCTGGATTCGGACGCGATCGCCAATTAAGGAAGACGCTGCGATGGGCATTGTCTTATCTTCCTTTTTTGCCTTGGGAATCACGTTAATTACGGTAATTCAAAAAAATAATAAGATTGACTTAAATCACTTTCTGTTTGGCAATATTCTTCAAGTGACCCAGCAGGATGTTCGGGATACGGCGATCATTGCTGCGATCGTGATTGTTTTAGTCATTGCGCTTTACAAAGAGTTGTTGTTCTATACCTTTGATCCGCTCTCGGCGCAGGCGACGGGCCTTCCGGTGCAGTGGTTGAATTTTGGGCTGATGGTCTTGATTGCGCTGACGATCGTGGCCAGTATGAAGGCGGTGGGCGTGGTGCTGGTACTCTCGTTGCTGATTACACCGGGTGCGACGGCTTACCTATTAGCGCCACGATTGCACCAGGTCATGGTGGTGGGGGCAGTGTTAGCGGTAATTGCAAGCGTTAGCGGCATGTATCTTAGTTATTTCTTTAACTTGCCGTCGGGTGCTGCGATCGTGTTGGTGATTTCGGGCTTTTTCCTATTGGCGATGTTATTTAGTCCGCGCCACGGTATTTTGGTCAGCCAATGGCGCGATCGGCAGGTACCGCCCCCAGAAGCTTCTTAACGGCTTTTTCCTGAAAGTTACTGGCCTGTTTCAAGATGCAGCAGGCGATCGCTGCTGGAGGACCTGTGTCCGTGAAGAATAGTCGATCGCCTATAGTATTGTGTATACCAACTGTGTATACCAACTGTGTATGCCAACGGGCGAGATCGAACTTGAAGGGCAATTCTTGCTGCGTCTCCTGGCCACGCCCCACCCCACCCACCATGACTCTATCGAACACTCTCCCCAGCCACTCTTTTCCGTTGGAACCCACTGTCCTCAAACGGTGGACGGTGCAAGACTACCACCGCATGAGTGAGGTGGGCATTCTCGCCCCTAACGAACGGACGGAACTTATTGCTGGACACATTACGCTGATGGTAGCTAAAGGAACGGCCCATGTGACTTCACTACACCTGCTGGCGAATACCCTGCGGGATTTGCTGGGCAGCACTGCGTTAATTCGGACGCAAGACCCGATTCAACTGGATGATTTTTCTGAGCCAGAACCGGATCTTGCGATCGTGAAGGGCAATATTTTGGATTACGCAGATCATCATCCTTGCCCTAGGGATGTCTTGCTGGTGGTTGAAGTGGCTGACTCTACCCTGAAACAGGACTGCGAAATTAAAGATAAACTCTATGCTCAAGCAGGCATTCCTGAATACTGGGTGCTAGACCTGAAAAATCGCCAACTTCACATCTTCCGCAACCCAACTGCCACCAGCTATACCAGCCATCTGATTCTTACCGAACCTAACGAGGTTTCTCCCCTGGAATTTCCTCATCTCACCCTTACCCTCAGTGATCTGCTGCCACCCGTTTACTAGCCACAGGAAGCCCAAATTAGATGGGAAGTAGTTCAATCATGGCCTCGGGGAAGAATCTCTATCCAAACTCATATCGCTGATTGACCCAGTAGTGCTAGTCGGACTGCCTGGGGTCAGGTCTTAATGCACTCTAGGCAATTGGAAGCAGCTGTGGCTGAATTTAGCCAAGCGTTTGCCATTGACGAAAAACTTGGCAGCATCTATGGGTTAAAGGTTGTAACACGAGATCTGACCTATGCCTTAATCAGATTAAATCGGCAACAAGAAGCATTGAACTATTACGATCGAGCAATCACCGCAACAAACAACCATCCTGATTTGATTCGCTTACGCGATCGTTTAATGAAATAACCCAATTTAAGGAATATCGTCATCAGTCCTAGCCCTTACTAGAAACCTGGCTATCTCCATATACCCAACTAGAGTCAATCATCCTTGACATCACCTCTGATATGACTGCGGATGAAATCGCCCAACTTCCTCAAGATGGTGCTGAACAACATGATCACTACATCTACGGCATTCCCAAAAGACCTGTATGAAACAACTCTTTGCAGATGCCTCCTCATACAGTATCGGGGGCTGTGGCCAGTCAGCAAGATGCCAACCAGCCCAACCATGATCGCCATTGACTCCGATCGCCCGTAAGACTCTGATTTCCTAAGGCGTCGCGATTTCCTAAGGCGTCGCGATCGCCGCTTGCTGGGTCATGGCAGCCTGACGATCGGTAGGAGTCGTTCCCCGAATGGCCCGAAACATTCCAAAACGGCACAGTCCAGTGCCAAAAGCCAGTCGCATCAACAGAATTGTGGGAATTTCCCGTACCGATTTGACCAAACCCGAGAACCCAAAGCGCACCAAGCCTGCCGGTCGAACAATACCCTGCCAAATGGAATCCAACCAAGAGGGAAGGGTAGGTTGCGTCCAGTCGGCAGTTACCACTTCCCCAGCGACCCATTCCGTTGCTTCGAGGCATTCCGCGAATCCCTCAATGCTGGCAAAGGCTGGATGAGCCCATTGGTCTAGAAGTTGTTGCATGACGGGCTTTTCCCAAAAATTTAAGGGCTTTTGCCGATCGTCCCGTTGATTCCAGTCCGCCACAACAAGAATTCCACCCGGCTTCAACACCCGCAGCAACTCTTTAGCAAACTGGGCTTTGTCGGGCATGTGCGGCCCTGCTTCGATCGACCAGACCACATCAAAACTCCCCTCGGGAAACGAGAGGGCCAGCGCATCATCCACTTGAAAGGTTGCATTCACCCCTGGCGGAGTCAATTCTTGGGCGCGTTTGACTTGCTGCGGACTGATGGTGATCCCGGTGACCGCAAAACCATAGTCCCGTGCCAGAATGCGACTGCTGCCCCCAATGCCACAGCCCACGTCCAAGACCGTCGTTCCGTGCGGCAAGCGATCGAGGCCACCCCATCGCACCATTTCATGCACAAAGTCTTCCTTGGCTTTGAGGAAATCCTTTTTGCGGGGGGGCGTTCCATAGTGACCCAGGTGAATGTGCTCGCCCCAGTAGAATTCCAAAATGCCGTCATTCGTCCAGTCATCGTAGGAATTGGCGACGGAATCGGCGGATTGATATTTGCGAGGAAAGAGTAGGTATAGCGCGAGTCCAAGACCGAGTAGCCCCAGGAAGAACGCGATCGTGTAGGTGGTGCCGTAGAGAAGTGTCAAGAAAGAAATTTTCATCACGTAAAATGTCTGGGTGCGGAAAATAGCTGCAAACGCTGAAGAATATAATGACTCTGGATGGGTAGCTATTCAAGCTATCTTCTCAAATGCCAAGTCTTAGCAAACGGGATGTGAAAACCCTGTGAGTTCTAAAACACAGTTCCGGCAACTGAGTCTGCCAGTCCAGGAAAAGCCCCCGTCTTCCGTTCGCGACAGATTCAATAGATTCAATCGTCGCTGTGCTTCAGTTAGCGTTGTCATAGCCTCAGTCATTGCAATCGGCATCAAACAGAGAAGATTAGAGCTCATCGATCGAACAGAATAGGTGATGCAATTAATTTTAGCACTCGCTGATTTTGGGTTTAGAAGCCGCGATCGACCCTGTGCTCCCCTTGAGTTGAAGAATTGAAGCGGCTTTGGGAGTCTGGAAGATACGATAGCGGAGTACCAAGATGGCGACCTAGATGCATAATGCATAATGATATAAGTCATCCAATCTGATTGTTGATGGTACTTTGCTTGTTATTTGCTTATGTCCCCATTGTTGCATCATGCGTGTTTTACACAACGTAGCTATGAGTATTGAAAATTGTTGGGATATTGCTTAGGGGAGGAGATTATGATTGTTAGAAATGTTGACCTATCGATCGCCCAAATTAAAGAACTCTGCGATCGCTGGCGGATCACAGAATTTGCCCTATTTGGCTCAGTTTTGCGGAATGACTTTCAACGGAAAGATGTTATCGGAATGCGAAATATCCTAATTCATCAATACGATCAGGTGGATACAGAGGTTATATGGGACGCAATTTGCCAAGATATTCCAGAATTAATCAGCCTCATTCAACCTTTGTTATAAATGACTGTTATAAATGATGGCCCTTGCCCAATCGTCTGACCAAGCCGCTTCAAAACTGGCAGTCCGTGGCAGAGTGCATGATCAAATACAAATGGGGCAAATACCCGCAATCGTCCTCTATTTCAGCCAGGGTTATCATGGCCTCCGTCACTGCAATAGCCGTGAATCAGTGGATACACCACACAAAGCCCCTAGGGCAACCACCAGGTAACTCCTAGGGACTTCGTGTTGATATCATTTAAGAGGTTCGATCGAACCTCCGTTTTGACCCGCTGTGCCTTAACCTGCTAACTGGATCGATCGAGTCACCAACGTTTCCGCCGTAATGCCATTCAGCGCCATTAACTCGCCCGCAGAAGCCGTGGTTTCCCCACGCTTCCAGGAGACGACATCCCGCTTCACGCCACTCCGCAGCATAATTGGTTCCAGCATATTGGCAGGGCCACCCGTCACACCAATCAACGCATCCCCACCAAACAAGGCATCGAACCCGGCATCATCCAAGAAAGTCCCATCGGGTTCCGACGTGGTATCCCACAGAACATCCGTAGGCCGATAGAGACGACGGGGATTAATCACTGAGACGATGCGCACCCCGTACCCCTGGGCTTCCAACTGTTGTGCAGCGGTATATACCGGGTTGAGTGTCATGTCACCCACCACAGCAAAGACAACCTTCTTACTGCCATCACTTTCGTGTAGAACAACGCCACCCTTTTCCAATCCTTCCCGCGTTTGGGAAAACGTTGTCCGAATTGGCAACGGAGATTTGCTAGCAGTAATCACGATCCCTTTGTTCGAAGTGCCCAAGGCCCAGTCGTAACAGACTTGGATACTGTTAGCATCCGGTGGGAAGACGGGAAACACATTCCCATTGCGCATCATGGCAGCGAAATAGGCTTCCACCTCCGGGCGTTGGTGCGTCCAACCGTTGCGACCCTGTTCCAGCGCCCCTGCGGTAAACAGCGTAATTGTGGAAGGGGTGGGGCGACGCAGTTCCGCCATGGCCTGGGTCACGGTTTGCCAGATGGGAAGACCGTTGATCGCGAAGGATTCGTAGGAACACCAAAGGCTGCGTCCGCCAAACAGGGCCAGACCCGCCGCTAGACCTGCGCAAGCATCTTCATTCAACGGTTCATAGACCTGACCACCGGGGTGCTGGTTGTACAGCGGATCTTCCGTGGGGTGAATAATTTTCAGGGTTTGGTTGATATTGGCCATCCCCGAAGCTTCGTTGCCATCGGCATTGGTGACGACAAATGCGCCATCCTGCTGACCCACATAGCCCACCAGTTGCCCCATCACCGTCGTGGAAACCTTGGCATCGCCGCCGATCGCGTATTCTTCCAAGGGCAATTGGCCTAGTTCAGGTAAAGGCCGAACAAACTCAGTCACCACCGTTTTGCTAGCGGGGCCACCGCCTGCCCGTTCGCAGTTGGTGCGCACGAGATCCCAGGCTTCCGGCGACAGGGCACAGGACTGCATCCCAGCGACGATGTCAGGATTGTCTAGGGTGTGGTGGGCGTAGAGGTTGTGGGATTTCGCGCCCCGCGCATGGACGCCTGCACCTTTGAGTTGCTTGATGATCAGCACCGTCAGCTTGCCGCCGAGGGCCGATTGAGCCGCTTTATCCGCTGCGGCCAGGATTGCCTGCCCAAAGGCCAACCGCTGCTCAAAGGAGAACAGCGTGCTATCGACGTAGTCTCCCGGCTGGTTTTGGTCGTCGAAGTCCTTTGCATCCACTAGGATGACTTCTGCAAACCCATGGGCTGCCCAGTAGTCCGTCATGGCTTGGTTAGACTTCAGCGACACCATGCTGTGGTGTTCCTGGGAATAGCCGTTCCAGACCAGGATGGGTAGGAAGTTGGTGACCGTGGGGTAGGCGGTGTTGAAGTGGGCGATCGCGCTCATGATGTAGGGTTCGCCCAGGCCGCCATCGCCGATCGTGCAGGGGAACAGGACGCCGGGATGGAGAAACGCCCCGGCCATGGCAAAGTGTTGTCCCTGACCCAGCGGCCCCGCCGGAGCCAGCAAGCCGGGAATTTGGCCGGAGAGGTGCCCCAGTAATCCGTGGCGTTCCCGGAAGCGATCGCGCAGATTTTGCACAGTTTGGATGCCCATGTCTTCTAGGGACTTGTCCAGGAACATGGCGGAGTAGAAACCGGGGGCATGGTGACCAACTTCGGTGACAAAGTTCTTATGGCCCAACATGACCAAGGCGGCATAGGCTTCGGCTTGGCTGGCAAATCCGCCGGGGTGCCCTGATGCTTTGCTGCCCGTCATCTGGAGGATGAGATACCGCAGTGCATCGGCATAGAGCAGGGTTTGGTAGGCAGCGGCGGGATCGGTGGAATCGACGGCCTTGGATCCTGGGGCGATCGCCGGGGTCTTGCCGTACTGATCGAACCCTTGGGGCTGCTGACCAAAGTACTGAATGCCTTCACAGAATGCGGGCATCGAAGCGGAGGTTGCGGTCATGGTGGGTACCTAATGCTTCAAAAGAGTCAATACACCATGGTACACACCTTACTTAACAAAATTTTGCCTTTGTTCCTTGGGGTTTCTAATCGTTGCCTTCAGAGAAACCTATGGTAGGCAGTTGGAAGACTTGATGCTAGGCCAATGGTCGATCGCAGTGGCCTAGAGGGGGATTTAGGGAAATCGGAACACATGCAATCGACAACCTTTTCGATCGACAGTAGTGCCCTGACGTAAAGGATGGAGAAAAATAATCTTAAGCTGACAGGTGTCTGCTACAAAGCTTTCGACAAAGTCTGATTATTCTTCATCCTTTGAGAAATAGGACTACCAGTCTGGGCAAATGATGCCATCAGTCTGCTCCATTCCTTCTAGAATGCCCGGTGTTTTATTTATTTGGAAGTCTCTTACGTCGGTTGCTGGAATGGGTGAATCATCCCGATACCAATTGCCCTCGCGTTTGGGGGAACAAGCCTGTCCGACTGGCTAAAAACTGCCATCAAAGGGCTTTTCGGTAAGATAAACTGATCAGTTACGCCGCTGCGGTGGCTGACTGCCCAAATTTTGCACCGCGATCGCGGCACTCAAGGGTCGCCCTTTAACACTAGTAACCGCCAGACAAATTGCCGCTTCCCCACGACTAACTACTGTTTGAGGCTTAAACAAACGAGTTTTGCCGTAGGTTCGTTCAAGACATTTTGCTGGGTTCTGGCTTTCAACCACGATCGCGGCAGCATACTTTTCGGAAACTTGCTGGTAGTCTGTCCAGCCCCAGCGTTTGGCGATTGGCTCCATTACCCAAAAGTCTTTTTGGGCCGTATTCTTATGCTTTTCGACGAGTTTTAACCGATCGAGTAAGGATGCAGGCTTATCAAAACCGACCTTAATCGCAACCATTTGCTCGCGGGTGAGTGGGTCGTCCGGCTTGAATTGACTATCGGTGTAACCCGCAACAAAACCCGCATCAACTAATCCCTGAATGTAAGGGAAATTTGTATGGGTCGCGGCAACATCAGGAAAGGTAGCGGTTGCAGTGCGGGCGAGTTGAATCGTCTGTGGGTGCGTGGCGGGATTGGTTTGTACAATAGCATTGTGAGATCGGACTAACCAGCGGACAAACTCCCCACGAGTAATGGGTTGATCTGGCTGAAATTGACCACTAGACGCTGGCTCAAAGACATTGAGCTGAGCTAAATCAAGAATTGATGGCGCGGCAGGATGGTTATCAATATCGCTGAAACGAATGGGTGTCGGACTATTTTGCGGACTCGCAGATGCTGTCGGAGCAGGCAACGGATTGCTGGGTGAATTAGGGGATTCGCCAGTACTTGCCGGAATTTCTGCACTGCTGCTAACGGGTACTGAGGGCACTTGCGACATCGGTTTACGCCCTGTACAAGCCATTAGCCCAGTCAGACTTACCAGAATCATAGCCATTTGAATCGATAACACAGATTGCATTTTAGTTAACCTCCGATTGAGATCTTCGTAGATTGAGTTGAGTAATATCTTCGATTACATCGGTTAGTGTGATAATCGATCTAAGCACCATATATATACATCATCATCTTTGTAAGCTAATCTCCGATTATCAGGGTTGAAGGCGATTGCATTAACTTTTGTATGATCTAGTAGGCGCATTACTGTGTGCTGGGCGATTTGACGAATGAGGTGACTATGGTGTTCCGATATAAACTTTGACTTACTATTTTGTTCTGGACAAATCACTACTTGAAATTCTGTATTAAGACTTAAGGCTACTTCTTCTATGTGTTTTTGGGAGGTAGGGTGGAGATAACATCTGCGGTTTGGTTATTGATAGCTAGTGGTTTACCTGAATGAATATTGTATTGCAGTGTAATATCTCGATCTTGTAATCGACTATGTTGGTCACCAACAAACTTGATTTTCTGCAATTTGATCTGAACCCTTTCCCTATACCGAGTGGGTTCATGGTTTATGCACAACCAGGCCCATAAGAATTAAAATTCTCAAAGAGACAATATGAGACTTGTTTGGAAATAAATAAGGGATAATAAGATGACAGGGCACTACCCTTGAACAGATGCAATCTCAGCAACAGTCCATCCATGACGCTCAACTGATCTCTTTCTCTATGGCAACTTACAAACGACAGACATTCAATCTTCGTCGAATGCTTTGTAGCAGACACCTGGCAGCTTAATACCAAATCAACCTGTGATTGCAACCCATGACGATCCCCCTAAATCCCCCTTAAAAAGGGGGACTTTGAAAGAATTTGACTAAATTCCCCCCTTTTTAAGGGGGGCTAGGGGG